>DATJJL010000286.1:0-4891 GCA_035492155.1 Ramlibacter sp.
TCGCGCTCGAGGCGTATCCGGGCCTGCTCGCGCGTGAACTTGTCGCACGTCGCAGCTACAAGAGCGACGAGAAATCCAAGCACACGCCCGAGCGATTGATCGCTCGAAAAGACATCGTCACGCGCCTGGAACACGGCGAGACACGTCTTGGACTGCGGCTGAAGCTCACGCATGCGCAGCGCGACACGCTCGTGGGTGACGCAAGCGGCGACAGCCTTGACGCAGCGCTGTGCATGCTGCAAGCCGCGTGGGCTGCACGCGAAGGGCCGCCGAACTACGGCTTGCCCGACGAGCTCGATCCGCTCGAAGGCTGGATCGTGAGCTGTTGATCCGCGGCCTAGCGCAGGTTCACGTCGTCCGCCGCGCGATCGAGCAACGCGGCCTGCCGCTGGATCTGCGCTTCGAAGTCAGCGACGGGCCCACCGGCCGACAGATTGCCGGTGTCCCGGATCGCGTCGCTGATTTCGGGCGATGACAACGCGACATTCAACGCCGCGTTGAGTCGGCGCACTTCGCTGCGCGGCGTACCGGGCGCCGCGAACAGGCCGAAGAGCGAACTCATGTTGGCCGCTGGGCAACCGAGCTCCGCGAACGTCGGCACATCCGGCAAGGGCGCGCATCGCGCCGGCGCACCCAGCGCCAATGCATCGAGCCGACCCGCTTTCACGTAAGAGATCTGCATCACGGCAAGATTGGAGGAAAGCAGCTCGAACTGTCCGCCCAGCGCATCGTGCAACTGCTCGCCGCCGCCTTTGTAGGGAACGTGCACGACATCCAGATCGAATGTCTTCGCGACTTGCCCGAGCACGAGGTGGCCCAGCGTGCCCACGCCGGACGTGGCCCATCGAACGGCGCCCGGATTGCGGCGCGCGTACGCAATCGCCTCCTCGAAATTCTTGCCGCCGAGCAGGGAAGTGCCCAGCAGCAGTTGCGGCGTGTGCATCACGCCGCACACCGGCACCACACGCGGCACCGCGATGCCGAGCCGGTGCGCGAGCGCGAGCGGCGTGGTTGCGCACAGCACCAGGGTGCGCCCGCGGCCGTGCCGACGTGCCAGCCGTGACAGCGCAATGGTGCCTGCCGCGCCGGGCTGGTTTTCCACCACCGTGCGCTGCAGGTGTTGCTCCAGGTGATCGGCGATGAGGCGCGCCATCAGGTCGCTCACACCGCCGGGCGGGTAAGCAACGACGATGCGAAGCAGCCCCGGTTCGGCGGCACGCAACACAGCGGGTGCGATGGCAGCGGCCGCTGCGCCGATGACAAGCCGACGCGTGATCATGCAGCCGGCTCCCGCTTGGCCGCGCTTCTCACGAGCTGCACGAAATGCGCGAGCGGCCCCGAGCGGTCGTGATCGCGATATGCGAGCGTCAACGGCGCGTCGAGCTTGCGCACGCCTGTGAGCCGCCGGTACGCGAGGGCCTTCGGGTGCATGCGTTCCATCGAGGCGGGCACGATTGCGACCCCTTCGCCGGCGGCGGCAAGGTTCAGTGCCGTCGTCATGCGCGGCACTTCGTGGCTGATGGCGGGCGAGAGCCCTGCGTCGTTGCAAAGCTGGAGCAAGTTGGCATAGAGGCCCGGCGCGCCGCTTTGGCGCACGAGGATGAGCGGGGCCGTGCACAGCTGCGCGAGCGTGATGCCGCGCGCGCCCGCCTTCGACAGCGGATGCCCCTTGGGCAAGGCGGCGAGCACCGGCTCGCGCAGCAGCGTTTCGAATTCAACACCCTCGGGACGAGCGACGGGCACGCGCAGGAACGCAGCCTGCACGCGGCCGGCCGTGAGCGATTCGGTCAGGCCCGCTGCGTTGTCCTCGACGATTTCGAGCGTGACGCGCGGATGGCGCCGGCGCCACTCGCGCAGGACCAGCGGCGTGAAAGAGTGCGCTGCCGCGGAGCTGGTAAAGCCGATGACCAGCGAGCCTTCCTGGCCCGCGGCGATCGCCTGCATGCGCGACTTCATCTTTCCGGCGTCGTCGATCAGGCGCGACGCGTCCTCGAGAAAACGCTGGCCGTTGCGCGTGAGCGCCACTCCCTTCGGGTGGCGATCGAACAATCGCAGCCCCAATTCATCCTCCAGCGCGCGAATCTGCTGGCTGAGGGGCGGCTGCTGGATGCCCAGCCGCGAGGCTGCGCGCGTCATGTGGCCTTCCTCGGCGACAGTGACGAAATAGCGCAGTTGCCTCAAGTCCACGACGCCTCCGGGTCCATATGAATAACGTATCGAGTAGCGGCCATCAGTATATTTGACCTTATAAGACGCCAACCGTATCGTCGCCCTCGATTTGAAACACAACAGGAGACGTCGATGAAAAACAGATTGCTCGTATCGCTGGCCGCCGCCGGCCTCATGACGGCCGCGCATGCGCAGTCATCGGTCACCTTGTTCGGCGTGACCGACATCGGCGTCGCGAGTCTTTCGACGAGCGGTGCGCGGCGCACGCTGATGCAATCCGACGGCAACACGTCCAGCCGCCTTGGCTTTCGGGGGCAGGAAGACCTGGGCGGCGGCATGTATGCCGCGTTCTGGCTCGAAGGCTCGATCGACATCCCCGATGGCGCGGGCGGCACGACCAATGCCGGCAACCAGGGCAGCAGCATCGGCAGTAACGCGTTCACCTTCGGCCGCCGCTCGACCGTGTCGCTGGGCGGGCGCTGGGGCGAGCTGCGCCTGGGCCGCGACTATGTGCCGACCTTCACCAACCTCACCACCGCGTTCACGCCTTTCGGCACGAACGGCATGGGCAACACCGGCACGCTGTTCTATCCCGTGGCTGCGGGCGGCACCACGCCGCGCACGAACGTGCGTGCTTCCAATTCGGTGGGCTATCACCTGCCTTCGAACCTCGGCGGCTTCTACGGCACCGTGATGGTCGCGTCGGGCAACAACCCGAGCACCGCGGGCGCGAAGCGCGACGACGGCGACTACCGCGGAGCGCGCATCGGCTGGCGCGGCGCCGGCTTGAACATCGCCGCCGCGACGGGCCGCACCGACTATGCGTCGGGCGACTTCACGCAATCGAACATCGGCGTGAGCTACGAAGTCCACACGAACATCAAGCTGATGTACCTGTGGGGCCGCAACAAGGTTGGCGTCACGCAGACCACCGCGCAGCTTGTGGGCGTCGCATGGGATGTGGGCCCCGGCGAATTCCGCGCAGAATACGCCAGGCTGAAAGCAAAGGGCGTCGCCAACGACGCAACGCACACCGCGATCGGCTATGTCTACAACCTGTCGAAGCGCACCGCGATCTATACCGACTACGCGATCGTCGACAACAAGGAAGCGGGAACGGAGTTCGACGTGGGCATCCCGGTTACAGCACCAGGCGGCAGCAGCCGCGGCTTCGAACTCGGCATCCGCCACAGCTTCTGATGCGCTCTTTCATCACCTTCCTGTTCGCCGCGCTGCTCGCTGCATGCGCGACGCACTCTCCCGTAACGGCACCCGCGCCTCTGGCGGCAAGTTGCCCGAAGCCCGTTCCCGCCGATGCGCACTGCTACACCGGCGAGGACGGCGTGGGCTCGTCCTACTGGATCGCGATTCCCGCCGGCTGGAAGCCCGAGAGCGGCGTGCTCGTCATGCACGCGCACGGCGGACCGGCGGGCACCGGACCTTCGAGCCCGAAACGCAGTCTTGACGATCTGGAGCGCTGGGCCGTGACGGTGCAGGCAGGCTACGCGTGGGCGGGCTCGACGTATCGGCGAGGTGGCTACGGTGTGACGATGGCGGCCGAGGACACGGAACGCCTGCGCAAGATTTTCGTGCGGCAATTCGGCAAGCCGCGCCGCACCATCCTGCACGGCCAGAGCTACGGCGGCGGTGTTGCATCCAAGGGTGCAGAGCTCTTCGGTGGCAAAAACAGCGCGTACGACGGCGTGCTGCTCACGAGCGGCGTGCTCGGCGGCGGCGTGAACGCGTACGACTTCCGCCTGGACCTGCGCGTCGTCTACCAGTACGTCTGCCGCAACCACCCGAAGCCCGACGAGCCGCAGTACCCGTTGTGGATGGGCTTGCCGTCCGGCAGCACGCTCACGCATGCCGAGCTCAAGGCGCGCATCGACGAATGCACCGGCGTCTCGAAGCCGGCAGCGCAGAGGTCGCCGCAGCAAGCAGCCAATCTCGCCACCATCCTGAACGTGGTTCGCATCCCCGAAAAGACGCTCGTCGCGCACATGAACTGGGCGACATGGCTGTTCCAGGATCTCACGCAACTGCGGCTGGGCGGCAGGAATCCGTTCTCGAACGTCGGCGCGATGTACACAGGCTCGAGCGACGACAAGGCGCTCAACCGCGGTGTGTTGCGCTACGCGGCCGACGCCGTCGCTGTACAAGAGCTCGCGAAGGACAGCCTGCCCGACGGCCACGTCACGATGCCGACGCTCACGATGCACGCGATCGACGATCCGACGGCCTTCGTCGAACTTGAATCGGCTTACAAGGAGATCCGCGAACACGCGGGCACCGGCAACCTGCTCGTGCAGACGTTCGCTGCCGAATCCGTGCACAGCTTCCTCAGCGCGCCCGAATACGTTGCGCTGTTCGCTTCGCTGCTCGACTGGATCGATCACGGCACGAAGCCGTCGCCGCAATCGGTGTTGCAGTTGTGCGAACGGTACGAATCGCACTACGCCGGTGGTTGCCACATTCGCCCGGACTATGTGCCTCGGCCACTGTCGACGCGCGTGACGCCTCGCCCCTGACTGCCGCGCAGCCTCAGCGCTGCGGCATGTCCTTGGCGCTGTAGCCGAGGCTCACTGTGGCGTCACCGGGAATCGCCGGCATCGTGGCGTTCCATTCCTCCCACGCATCGCGCATCTGCGCGAGGCGCTGCGGCTCGCGCGCCGCCTTGTTCGCGCGCTCGCGCTCGTCGGACGGAATGTCGAAGAGGTAGTCG
>DATJJL010000287.1:0-16982 GCA_035492155.1 Ramlibacter sp.
CGAATCGCGCGAAGTCGGCAAGGTGCATGCGGCGCTCGCACGTGCTTGCGCGAACACCGGCGAGCCTTTTGCAGCGCCATGCGTGATCCTCTCCGGCGGCGAGACGACCGTCACCGTGAAGAAGCTGCCCGAAGGCACACCGCGCGGACGAGGCGGCCGCGCCGGCGAGTTCTGCATGGGGCTCGCGCAAGCATTGATGGGCCGGCCCGGCGTGTGGGGTCTCGCGGCCGATACCGATGGAATCGACGGTGTCGAGGACAACGCGGGCGCTTTCGTTGCACCCGACACGCTCGCGCGTGCGCAGGCAAAGGGCCTGAAGCTCGACAACTTCCTCGCGCGCAACGACGCGTATGCCTATTTCGATGCGATTGGCGACCTCATCTTCACCGGCCCGACACACACCAACGTCAACGATTTCCGTGCGCTGCTCGTTCTGCCTTCAAGGACGGGCGGCAGCGACTGACGTGCCCTCGTCCGTGACGGACCTATAACGTCCTTGTTGGAAGGAGCCACACCATGAACACGACATTCATCGCTTTCGCGCTCGCAGCAGTTTGCAGCGTGCCGGCCCTGGCCCAGCAGGCCGACTATTGCAACCCCAGCGGCTACGTGACCGGTGTGGCGAGCGATCGCGACAATCCGCACCAGGCCTGCGATCCGCGCATGGTGCCGCGCGTGAACGGCGTGCCGCAGGAGCAGGCCGCACCCACGGCGCGTCCGCACTACAGCGAGACGCAACCGGCGCCCGCCAGCGGCGGCTACTACAACAACAGGCGCTACAACGACCCGCGTTATTCGGGCAATCGCGATTCGCGCGACTGGGAGCGCTACCGCGGCAACGGCAACTATTACTACGGTGCACGCGGCCCCGAATGGCGGCGCGGCGGGCACATTCCGCGCGAATACATGGACCACCAATATTGGGTGAGCGACTGGCGCGCCCACAGGCTGCAGGCGCCGCCTCGCGGTTATCAGTGGGTGCAGGTCGGCAACGACTACGTGCTGGTCGCGCTCGCAACAGGAATCATCGCCCAGCTGCTGCTCGCGCAGTGATGTCGCATCCGGCATGCGCCACATCGTGCTTGTCCTTGCGTTGTCCTTTGTGGCCGGCGCGTGGGCGGGCCCCGCAGCTCATTCGAAGCGGCTGAAGCCGCAGGTCGGCAAGGCATCCATCTACGCCGGGAAATTCGCGCATCGCAAGATGGCGAACGGCCGCCCGATGAACCCGCAAGGCGACAACGCCGCCAGCAAGACCTTGCCGCTGGGCACGAAAGCGCTGGTGTCGAATCTGGAGACAGGTCGCAGCGCAACGGTGACCATCGAAGACCGGGGCCCACACGTGCCCGGCCGCATCGTCGACCTGTCGCCCGCGACAGCCAACCAGATCGGCCTTGATCGCAAGCAAGGGCTGGCGCGTGTCGAGGTCACGCCGCTGGAGGTGCCGGCCAGCGAATGATGAGCTCGGCGCAGGCTGCTTCCTACAACTTGCGGCTTCGCTGTCCGACTCCATCGAACCTGTGGCTCTGCTGTGATGCTGGCATGGAACGGACCACGACGCACGATCCAGCGGTTGCGGCGCTCACCGGCACCACGAGGCCGCCGGGCCGGCGCTGGTCCGACGGGCCGAACTACGCGTGGTCGCCGGCGAGCGAAGACGATTGGTCGATCACCGCGCATTGGCCCGGGCTTGTGGCCGCGATGGGCGAGGAAGTCGCGAATCGCGCGAACGAACTGGAAAACGTCGTCGAACGTCTGCGCGAACAGGGCAAACTCTCGCGTGCGGATTTGCAGGCCGTGCGCCAGACGCTGCAGGGCATGCGATCCAACGCGATCGCGCTGCAGCAGATCGTGCGGCTCGGCGCGGGGCAATTCAACCTGTCGCCCGATCGCATCGACCTCACGACGGTTGCTCGCGCCACGGTGCGCGAGCGCCAGCGCGAGTTGCTGCGACGCCGCGCGGAAGTGAGCTGCGCCCTTCGCCGCGCCGAAGTGTGGGTGGATGGTGCCGTCGCGGCGGGCTTGCTGCAGGCGGGTATCGACTGGGCGCTGAGCTTCAGCCAGAAGGTGCGCATCAAGGTGGTGCCGGGCGATGGCGAGCAGCCCGCGCGCGTGGTCATTCGCGGCGCGCTGGCGATTGCATCGACGAGCCCCCACGGCAACCGGCGCATGAACGACAACATGCACTGTGCGCTGCTCAGGCAGCTTGCGGACTATGCGCGGATCTCGATCAGCCGCTCGTCATCGGCCGCGACCGAATCGGTGGTCATGGAATTTTCCGGCGGCGCTGGCGGGACTCGCCTGAAATAAGCGTTCCGCAAACTACAATCGCCCCCGGGTCCGCAGTTCACCCAGGCGTTGCCGGAGCGCAAGCTCACGCTAAACCTGCAAAGAAACCACAGCACAGCACCGTTTCCACAACGTGCCTGCAGCTGCAAGCGGCAACCCCAGCACCTCACCAGCAGGCACATGAGGAAATCGCGATGCCAAAGACGCTCGTGCCTTATGCCGCGCCCGACATTTCGTCGGTCGCCAAATCACTGAAGACCGCGCTCGACGAGCGCCACGGCGCGGGCCGCCCGCCGCCCACGCACGTCGAATTGCTCAACCTGCTTGCGCGTGCGGCGGGTGCGCGCAACTTCCAGACGCTCAAGGCGACGGCAAAGCCCGTTGTCGCAACGGCCGTCGCACCCGAAGTTGCGCAAGACCTGTCGCCGACCGCGAAGAAGGCGCTGATGCAGTTCGATGCTGAGGGCCGACTCGTGCGGCTGCCGAACAAATTCAGCGTGCAGCAAATGACGATGTGGGTGATGTGGACGCGCTTTGCTGCGCGCCGCGACTACACCGAAAAGGAAGTGAATGCGATCCTGAACTCGCAGCACACTTTCGGCGACCCCGCGACGTTGCGCCGCGAGCTCGTGGAAATGAAGTTGCTCAGCCGCGAGAGCGATTGCAGCCGCTACTGGAAGGAGCCGCGCCGCCCCGATGCGGACGTGCGGGCATTCCTTCGTGCGTGGCGTGCCGCGCATCGCGCGCGGTCGAGGCTGTCCTCGAGCTGATCTTCGAGCGTGCGCGACAAGCGCCGCTCGAGCAGCGCGAGCACGGCGGCTTCTTCGGCGTGCTGCGCACCGGCGGCAATTTCCAGCAGCAGCTCGCCCTGCATGTAGCAGTCGAGCACTTCCGGATGCACGTAGCACTTGCGGCAGATCGTCGGTGTGTTGCCCAAGCGCGCAGCGACGCGCTCGATGGCGGCCTTGATGTTTTTCTTCACGCCGGCTTGCGAGTCGGCGGCTTCGAGTTCCTCCAGGGCGAACGCAGCCATCACTGTGCCCGCCCAGGTGCGAAAGTCCTTGGCGGTCACGTCGCTGCCCGTGATCTCGCGCAGGTACGCATTGACGTCCGCGGACGCGACTTCGCGCAACTGGCCGTCTTCGTCGATGTATTCGAAAAGGCGCTGTCCCGGCAGGTCCTGGCATGCGCGCACGATCTTTGCCACGCGCCGATCGCGAAGCTGCAGGTTCCATACCTTTCCGGACTTGCCCCTGAAGCGGAACTTGAGCTGCGCGCCTTCGACACTCACATGCGGATTGCGCAAGGTGGTCAGGCCATAGCTTTTGTTCTCCTTGCTGTATTCGTCGTTGCCCACGCGGATGAGCGTTGTCTCCAGCAAGTGGACGACCGTGGCCAGCACCTTCTCGCGCGGAAGACCGCCGAGTGCCATGTGCTTGGCAACCCGCTCGCGAATTGCGGGAAGCGAGCGGGCGAATTCGAGCATGTGTTCGTACTTCGTGCTGTCGCGCACTTCGCGGAATTGCGGGTGGTACCGGTACTGCTTGCGCCCGCGCGCATCGCGGCCCGTCGCTTGCAGGTGGCCGTTGGCCTTGGGGCAGATCCACACGTCCGTCCAAGCGGGAGGGATCGCCAGTTTGCGGATGCGCTCGATGGTTGCGTCGTCGTCGATGCGATCGCCGTTCGCACGCCGATAGTCGAAGCCGTCGCCGCGCCGCTCGCGCGAAAGCCCCGCAGCGTCATCGCTCACGTAGATCAGGCCTGCTTCTTCGGCCGCTTCCCTGGCATCGTCCACCCGCGCCATCTTCGGGCGCGGTGCACGTCATCCTTGTAGGTGCAAGGCGTCAGCGCGCGTCCGCCTGCCTTTGAGGCGCGAAGTGCCGGCTGAACCATTGGTCGAGCAGGCGCTTTTCGTAATAGAGCGGTGTCGACGAGCGGCGGCTCGCCAACTCGTGATGCACGTAATCGAGTTCCGTGAGTCTCTCCTCGCCGGTGCTCGTTTGTCCCGCGGCCTGCAGAGTCCAGCGCAGATGAATCTTCGGAGCGTCCGCGCCGTTGTTCATGATGCGCAGGTTCTCGCCCTTGCGGGAAGAAAAGACCGGCGAGCCAGCGAGATCGACGTCGAGCACATCCACCTGCAACACCTGGTTGGCGGGCAGCCGCGCGGCCAGGTGCTTGATGTGATTCGTCAAGGCCTCGATGTTGTCCCGCTCCTGCCACTTGTTCGCGGCAAGATCGGACATGCGGTCGGGGTCGACGAAACGGACCTCAGCCGTGCCGGCGACAGCCGCGCCTGAGGCCATGGCCAGCGTGGACGCGAGCGCGATGGAAAAGATGCGTGGTGCATTCATGGGCGCCTCCTGGTTTCCTCAGCATAGTCGGCCATGTCGAAAAGCGGTCGAAGCTTTACATCACAGAAGCAAACCGGCCGCGAGGTTGATGGACAAGGCCAGCAGCGTGGCGTTGAAGAAGAACGAAAGAATGCAGTGCAGTGTGCCCACCGGCCGCAATGCCGAGCCATGGAAGCTGATGTCCGCGGTCTGTGCGGCTGCGCCGATCACGCAGGCGAAGTGGAAGAAATCGCCATAGCCCGGATCGGGCGTGCCGGGAAACGTGAGCGGGTCGGGCGCGCCCTGGATGCGGCACATGTAGAAGTCGTGCGCGTAATGAAACGCGAAGAGAACCTGCGTGAAAAGCCACGACGTGAACACCGTCAACGCGGCGAGCGACACGTGAGCAATGCGAACGCGGCCGTGCAGGTCCTTCACCAGCGCGAGCTGGGTGCCCACCGCCAGCAGCACGGCCAACGCGGACAGCACCACGAGTGCGAGGATCGCGATGCGGCCCTCGTCCTGACCCACCGCGCGCTCGCGAATGACCGGCGGCGGCGTCGTGACCATGCCGTGCCATGCGAGGAGGAGGTACAGCAGCGAGCCCGTGTTCCATGCGATGAGCGTCGTGACGGCGACCGATTCGGCCAGCAGCGTGTGCACCGCGCCGTACACGACGAGACCGACCAGCACGGACCCGAGCAGGCGTGGGCGAGCGCGCAGTCCTCGCGCGAGGCGCAGCGGGTTCATCGGGTGCGAAGTGCTCATGCCTGCTTGCCTCGCAACTGCCGCAGCAGTGACCACGCGACACCGCCCAGCAAGAGCACGCCCGCGATGAGCACGGCCCAAAGCACGGTCGGCTTGCCGGGTGCGCCGGGAATCCAGTCGAAGGGCCCGCGCGCGAAAGCAGTCTCGGTGGCAATGCCGGGGCGAACGAGCGCCACCTCATCGATTTTTTTCGTTCCGAGCATGCCTGTGATGGTTGCTGCCGGAAGCGCCGCGGCGTTCGCATCCCGATGGCCTGCGACCAGCATGAAAGGGCCCGCGCCGCTCGCGACGAACACGAGTTGCGGCGGCTGGAACTGCGCGCTCACATGCAGTTGCGCGGAAGACAGCGGCGCGCCGTTGGTGCTCTGGATGCGAAGCGTCCGCGCGCTCGCGCCATGCAATTCGAGCGGCGGGTTGTTCATGCGGTCGCCATTGCTGCCGATGCGATAGACGACGGTTTGCCCCAGCACGCGCCAGGGTTGCGATGCGTCGTTGCGCCCGAGCACGCGCACGGGCACGAGCGTGTTGTCCTGCTGCGGCTCGATCGCAAGCGCGGCGATCGGCGTGGCGAATCCGGTGTCGATGTCGATGGCGTCCGCGCTCGACGGCTTTGTTGCGGCGAGCTCCTTGCCAACGCGGCGGGGTGCGGGAGCGGCACTCGCAACGACGCCTGCTACCGAGGTGATCGCGACGCCGTCCTGCCCGCTCCAGTCGAGGCGCAGGTAGCGATCCTTCCACTCTATCGGTGCGTCGAACATGAGCCGCATGTTGGAGGGTGCATCCGCACCTTCGAAGCGATAGATTCGGCCGCGCAATGGCAGCGGCGTCCACGTCGCGAGATCGGGGCTCGTCCAGGCGATCACTCGCACAGGAACGTTCGCCGGCAATGTGCCCTGCAGTTCGATCGCGGCGATGCGGCGAGTTTCATCGCGCGTGGCGAACAGTGCGGAGGCTAGCTGCTGCGCACCGGCAATGTCGCCGCCATCCGTATGCACCCATACCGAACCCGTGCGCCCCTCGATGTGCACCTGCATCGAATCCTTCGGCCGCGATTTCGATGGAGCGCTCGCGTAGAGCGGCAGCGCGGGGTAGCTGCGCGTGCGCTCTTCGGGCGCGTTGGTGCCCGACGCCGGCGGCGTGACCCATGCGAAGGGAACCGCTTCGCCGGCTGCGTTGAACACGCGCACGTCGCGCGCATCCGCGCTCTGCATCCGCGCCAGCGCGGCCGCCGGCAGCTCGACACGAGCAAGGCCTGTGTCCGGCGGCAGCTGCAGCGGCGCACGCCAGGCGAAGTCGTTCAGCGCAGGCGGCGATGCGGCTGCGGCGACGACAGCCCAGACCGCGAAGAGCATGAAAGCAGGTTTGATCTTCATGATGCGGCCTCCGCGCGCCGCGCCGCGGGCGGCATCGGCGCGAACCAGCCGACGAGCAACATCAGCACGCCCACGGCGATGAACGCGACGATGCGCTCGGAGCCGCCGCGGTTCGACAAGTCGATGACGAACAACTTCGCAACGGTGAGCGCGAGCAGCCCCGCGCCCAGCATCCACACCGGCCGCTGCGCGCGGCGGCAGGCCAGCACCATCAGCACCACGGCGATCGAGGTCCACAGGATCGAGTAGCCCGCCTGCACGACGAAGGAATCGAACAGCGCCGGCGCGTTCCAGGGCACGTCGGCAAAGTGATGCGCCACGCGCAGCCACACGGTGTTCAGTGCGATGAAGCTGATGCCGGCGAGCACGAGCGCGCTGCGCGGATCACGCGCCCATTGCGGCAATTGCAGTTTGCATTCGCGCAGCCGCACAAGCCACAGCGCGCATGCCGCCAGGCCGAGTGCGACGGCGAGATCGGTCGGATTCAGCAGCGGGATGTAGGGCAGCGGCCTCGCGTTGCCGTCCGAGTGCACGGCCACCAGCAGCGAGCCGAACGCAACGCCGACGGCCAGCGGCGCCGCTGCACGCCAGAGATAGTCGCGCGCGAAGCGGTCGAGCGGCCAATGT
The DNA here is from genome assembly GCA_035492155.1 of Ramlibacter sp. GTDB lineage: Bacteria > Pseudomonadota > Gammaproteobacteria > Burkholderiales > Burkholderiaceae_C > Ramlibacter. The sequence continues at coordinate 7,385 of DATJJL010000287.1, forward strand.
CGGCGAGCGCGCTGCTCGTCGAAAAGCGCAGGCATCGAAAGCACGAGAAGCACGGCCACGGAAGCGACAAGCAGGATCACGGAAGCCCATGCGGTCTGCCACAGCTGCGCGCGGCCGACGGCGTACACGAGCAGATTGCCCACGAGCAGCACCATCAGCCACACGCCGCCTGCGTGCACCCACGGCCACCATGCACGCGGCGGCCCGGCATCGAGGCGGCGCAGCATCATCGCGTGCATCGCGAGCACGATCGGCCAGGCGATCCAGCCACCCGACTGGAAGACATGGTTCAGGTGCGTGAGCGAAAACAGCGCGCTTGCAAAGAGCACGGGCAGCACGGTCCATGCCGGTGTCGCAGCCGTGGGCCACGGATGGCGAAGCCTGGGCCCTGCGAGCCAATGCAAGGCGAAGGCACTGGCCACCCACGCGACCATGTGCAGATGCGTTCGCATGGCGTCCTCGACCAGGCCGATCTCCTTGTGCAGTGCGAACTGCCACCAGAGAAAACCGGCCCAGAACAACACAGGCGCCAAGCGCGGCTCGATGGCCGCGAGCTGTGCGTCGATGCCGGTTCGCTCTCGCGTGCCGGTGCTGCGCGCATGCCAGGCGACGAAGAAGGCCGACGCCGCAAGCATCGTCGCGCCGAGGAATGCGGGATGCGCAAGCGCGGGCGAAGTCGCGAATCGCCAAGCCTCGCTGTCGATGAACGCGAAGGCCGCGAGCAATTGCAACCCAAGGCCGACGAGCCGCGCGAGCCAGCGGCCCTGCCGGCGGCCCATCCAGAAGACGGCGGCGCCTTCGACGGCCCACACTGCGGAGGTCCATCGCGCCTCGAGCGCAAGCGGGACCGCGAGTGTCGCGAAGCCCAGGCCCAGGGCGACGAAGCATTCCGCCAACCACGAGCGCACGACGGCATCGCCGGTGCGCGAGCGAAGCATCCACGCTGCGAGCGCGAGGTACAACGCGCCCAATGCGAGTGCCGAAAAGGCCGACGCATATTCGATGTCGCGCACGAGCGCTGCCTGCAAGCCGAACCCCACCAGCGGCACACCGAAGATCAATGTCGCGTCGACGGCGCGCACACTCGCAAGCGCATGCCGCAATGCGTAGATCAGCGCAGCCGCAAGGTAAACCGCGAAGAAAGCGATGAGGAAAGGCTCGGTGCTCGCGAAGTCTTCCGGCCGGTACTTGAGCACGCCCCACGCGGTGGCGATCGCGAAAGTCGCGAAGAACCCGAGCAGGTTGAGCGCGCGCCAGGCCTTCACCCACGACAGCGCTGCGATCGCGACACCCAGCAGCAGGTAATACGAGAACAGCGCGACATGGCTGCCCTCTCCGGTGGAAACGAGAATCGGCGCCGCGAAGCCGCCCGCCAAGCCGATGAAGGCGAGCGCGATTGCGTCCTCAGCCACCGCGATCGCGGCGGAGAAAGCGCAGATCAGCGCGAGCGCGCCGAAAGCAGCGCCCGCAGGAAGGAACTGGTAAAGGCGAAACGCAGCGAACACCGTGAGGTACAACACCGCGACGCCGCCGCCTTGCAAGGTCATCGCGTAGGCGCGGCGCGTGTCCTTCTGCTCGCGCAGCCGAAAGCCCGCGACGAAAAGAGCAATGCCCGCCGCGCCGATGCCCGCGAGACGCAGCTGCGGCGGCAGCAGCGCGTTGTCGATCGCGTACTTCGCGAGGAAAGCGAGACCGACAAACAGAACCAGCACACCGACCCGCACAACCACGTTGCCGCCGAGCAGCCAGTCGCGCGCCTTCAGCAGCAGCGCCGCGACGAAATCGGGTTGGGCCGGTGTTGCGCGGGGCGCCTTCGGAATCGGCGCTGGTGTGGACACCGGAGCCGCTGTCGTTGCGGGAGGCGCCACGGCGGCAGGCTGCGTAACGACAGGGCGTGCGGCGAGGCTGCGATCGGCCAGCGCCTTGCGCACTTCGCTTCGGATCGCGCTGCGCAGCGTCGCGCCTGCTGCTGCGCCGATCACCAGGCCGGCGACGATGCGTTCGCTCCAGTCGCCGCCGCCGCTCCACATCAGCGCGAGCAATGCGCCGAAGACCGCTCCCCACATCACCATGGTGACACTCCCTCGATTGATTTTCTGTTCATTCGCACAAGCGGCGTATCTCTTCGGGCACCGCCACCGCGCGGATGCCGCCGCCTTCGCGATGCGCCGCGAAGATGCGCACCTCTTCGCATTCCATGATCGTGTCGCCGCCGCGTCTGACACGGTAACGCTGCACGAAACTCTTCGTGCGCCATTCGCCGATGCTCGTGTGGATCTGCAGCAGGTCGCCGTAGGTGGCCGCGGCGACGAACCTTGCCTTCGTGTCAACGAGCGGCGTGCCCATCACGCCGATGGACTTTTCGGTTTCGCTCCACGGCGGCACGCCGCATTCGATGAAGAAATGACGCGACGCGGCGTCGATCCAGCGGAAGAAATTCGGAAACCAGACGATGCGTGCCGGATCGCAATCGCCGAACTCGACGCGCACGGAATAGATGACTTCTTTCATGGCCCGCATCATCCCAGTTCCGTCTCGATGCCCGCCGTGCCGCGCCAGTCGACGGCCGCCAGCGCGAGCAGCACCCCGCCGGCGCCGATCGCCGTCGCGTACATCAGCGCCTGTGCGGGCCACTGCAGCGCGTCTGGAATCCTGTCGATCCAGTGGCGGCCCCACATCGCCAGCAGGAGCGGTGCGACCCACAGCGCGGCGCGGCGTTTCGCCCCTGCGGCAACGCCAAGCACTTCTCGTCCCGCCAGCAGGAACAGCGCCGCCGCGACGAACACCAGCGTGTAGAACGTGCCGAAGATCTCCTGGCCCGACCCGAACGCGGCGCGATTCGGCCAGTACACGACGAACGACAGCACCGCGATGCCGAGCACGCCTGCAGTCCTGCGTGCGCGGCTTTGCGCGTATTGGTCGGTGAAGATGGTCGTCTCCTTCATCGCGGGCAGGAGCAGGCAGCACAGCGGCCCGGTGATCGCATCGACGAGCAGGGTCGTCGGGTAGCCCCACGCCTCGATCACGACGCCTTGCCAGCTCGCGGCGAAGGCGATGGCGAGATTCATCATCGCCATGTAGGCGGTGAACTGCGTCGCCGCCACGCGCGGATTGGTGACGTCCATCATGATCGCCGAGCGCGTGCCGTAGCCCAGGCCCTGGAACACCGCATACCCGATGTTCGCGATCCACAGTTGCCGGATGAGTCCTGGCATCGGCTGGCCTCCCGGCGGCCGTGGCATCACATAGCCCGCCTCGTGCAGGATCCACATCAGGTAGAGCACGGGCAGGCTCATCGCGATGAGATACAGCGCGAGCGTGATGCGGCGACCGAGCTTGTCCGACAGCCATCCGCCCAACACCATGCACGCAGCGGAAAGAAGCGAGGTGACGAGATTGAGGCGGCCGACCTCGTCGTTATCCATGCCGAGCTCGACGGCGAGGTTCGTCTGCAGCGCCAGGCCGAGCGACATCGCGCCTGCGGGCATCAGCGAGAAGAAGACGCCGCGAAACGCACCGCGCGTGCCGATGAAGGAGCGAAACGATTGCACGGCGAACTCGCGCATCTCGGCCAGCGCTGCTCGCAATGGGCTCACGCCGCCCGCGAGTGCCAGCCGCTCGGCCACGGCTTCTTTCATCGGCAGCACGACGAATACAGTCACGAGCGAAATGGCGAGCGCGACAAAGATGAAACTCGACTGGAACGGCACCCAGGCCGTGATGATCAGCACGCCGCTGCCGCCCACCGCCTGCCCGATCATGGCGCCCGCGAACATGAGGCCGTTCGCAAGGCCGCGCTCATCCTCGCCCAGCGTGTTCACCGCGAGCGAATCGATCGCCACGTCCTGGATCGCGCCGAAGGTGTTGTGAAGGAGCAGGATGACCGTGAAGATCGCAAGGCCCGAAGGCAGCGGCACGAAGATCAGCACGGCCAGCGTGAGCGCCATCGCCACCTGCGTGAGCAGGATCCAGCCGCGCCGGTGACCGAAGCGCTTCGAGCGGAACACGTCGACGAACGGGCCGAAAGCCCACTTGAACGCCCACGGAAGATAGAACGACGCAACGAACGCGCCGATCTGCGCCGGCCCGACGCCGCGGCGCCGCAGCTCGGTGGCGATCGCGATCGCCGCAAAGCCGAGCGGAATGCCTTCGGTGATGTACAGGAGGAAAAACGCCGTCAGCCGCCCGCGGCGGGATCCGAGAAGGTTGGGCAGGCGCATTCGCATGCGCGCATGCTAATCAACCCAACGGCGAAAGCCAGCGTTCCCTGGAATCGAATGGATAGTGCTGCCGGCCCGCCACATAGGGCGAGGGGCGATGGCGCCGCCGGTGCACGACTTTGCGGATCGCGTGCCGCACCACGAGATGCTTCTTGGCGATGACGGTCTGGTGCGCCGAAACGCGGATGCGAACGGGCTCTTCCTGCACATCGGGCACGTCCGAAGGTGCGGGGTCCAGAGCCTCGGGGGGTGCGCTGGCGGCGCGCAGCGGCGTCGGCGCAGTCAGCGGCAAGCCTTGCTGCGCCGGCGCCGCCGTGTTCGCGGCAGACGGCTCGGCGTCCTTGCGCGTCACGAACGAAACGGCGCAAAACACCAGGACGAGCACGCCGAATGAAAATTTCCAGACGAGCGCCTGATCCGACATGGCTGCAGTGTCAGCGCAGCGCCGGCCACTGTCAGTCGGTGGCGTGAGCAGCCGCATGTAGGCGCCGACGCCGGTCGGGCTAGTGCGGTCTCCAGGAGAGTTCGTTGGTACCATCGCGCCAATGAGCCACTTGCTTCCTTTTCTCGTCCACTGGGCCATCACGGCGGCGTCGCTGTGGGTGGCCAGCCTGATCTTCAAGGGGCTGAAGTTCGACACGGCGGGCTCGCTCGTGATCTCCGCGCTGTTCCTTGGCTTCGTGAACGCGATCGTGCGGCCGCTGCTGGTCTTCTTCACGCTGCCGCTCACGCTGGTGACATTCGGAATCTTCCTGCTCGTCATCAACGCGCTGATGATGCTGCTCGTCGCCGCGATGGTGAAGGGCTTTCGCATCTCGGGCTTCTGGACGGCTTTCTTCGCGAGCATCTTCGTGTCGCTGCTGTCGATCGCCATCGGCGCGATCGTGAGTACGCACGATCCGGGGGCCGAGATCCAGATTCCGCAGAACGGGGCGGTCTGGTTGTGAGGTGATTTTTGTGATCAACCGCCCCGTCACCCCGGCGCAGGCGGGGGTCGTTGGCGGTTGATAGAGCGCGGTTCGTCCATCGCCATCGACCCCGGCCTGCGCCGGGGTGACAGGTCGATCAACAGCGATGATCAAGCAATCGGCTCGAGCTGGAATTTCGTGCGGCCGTGGATGCGGTAAGCCGAAAAGTCGCGCACGTCGAGCGTCGCGATGCGATGAATGCCCGTTTCTTCCGCTAGCCAGACGAGCATCGCGTCGGCCCAGTCGGGATCGAGGTTCGCGTACTTGCGCAGGATGGCCGCGACGCGCTTGTACGCGGCGGCTTCGGGTTGATGCAGCTGGATCGTTCCGCCTGCGGCAAGGTCGGCGAGCATGGCTCGCCGGTGCGCGGGCAGAAAAAATGCGGCTTCGCAAAAGACAGCTTCCACGGTGTGGAGCTTCGCCTTGCATGCGGCGAGCCATTTTGTCGCTGCTGCGTGGCGGGCATCGTCCGCATGAAGCAAGGCCACCAGAGCGCCGGTGTCCAGCAAGACGCCGTGGGTGGCCATCAGCCGCTGCGGCCCACGCGTGCCAGCGCGCGCTGCCTGACGACTTCCTTCGTTGCACTGGCGCCGCCCATTCCGGTGACGCACCCGATCAGCCCGGCTTTCTTCATGGCGCGGAAGTTTTCGCTGACTTTCTCGGCGCCCCTGGCACGTGGCTTCGCGCAGTGCGCCAGGTAAGTCGCCAAAGCCTCCTGCACGACATGGCTCTTGGTCAGCCCCTGCTCGGCGCTGTATTGCTCCAGTGCCTGCTCTAGCTCTTGCGGAAGGCGAACGGTGATGGTCATGGATCGATTGTAATACGCGAGTTCAATGAGTAAGACAACTCATCCCCAGGAGCGGGTGAGCACCTCATCCAGCGCATCGCTGATCGCCTGCCCGTGCGCGGCAAGTGAACCCACTCGCGGGCCGATCTGCTCAAGAGCCGAGCGGCACAACGAGTCGCCGTCGATATTCATCGAACAGGCGAGACTGCACGACGACGACGAACGGGATGGAATCGGAGAGCCTGCCCTTGTTGGCGTGAACGTCGAATTGCGCCACTACAGATTCACGTGGTCGTCTGCGAACGAGCCCACGGCTTCGTGCACGGCGTTCCAGTCGGCCGCGCAAGCTTGTGCCATCTGGGCCCTGCGTTCGCCTGATTGCTTCTGGTCGGCCACGTATTCAGCGAGCAACTCCTCGACGGTTGCGGAGAGATTGGGCGTGAAGTTGCGCGCCTGCGCAACGACGTCTTCGCTCAGCGTCAGATTGACGGCTCGTCTGCGCTCCTGGCCGGCGGGTGGGTTTCTCATGCGCATGATTGTGCGCATGGGTCGGAGACGGTCAACCCGGTCCTTACGCGAAAATCCGGCGCGCCTTGTCCTCCAGCTCCTGGCGGCGCAGCATGATGCGCGGCACGTCGGGGTGCAGCGGGTTGATCTCTCGCAGCGCCCACTTGTAGAAAGCTTGCGCCACCATGACGTGGATGAGGTTCAAGATCTTCATGCCGCAATGGTGGCGAGCGGCTGAGGCACAGCTCGTAGGCTTGTGGCTCGTCGGTTTCCGGCCGGCGCCGACAACACGTGTCGGACGCGATGGATGCAGAGCTAGTGCCGAACTAATGAGACAGCGCGAAGCCGGTCTGGCGCCGGGCGTCGGCGTGTACCCAGTGCGCCACGGTGGCCAGGAACTCTTCCGGATCGAAAGGCTTGGTGACGTACGCGTTCATGCCCGCCGCGCGGCAGGCGCGCCGGTCCTGCTCCATTGCGTTCGCCGTCATCGCGATGATCGGCAGCGCGTCGAAACGCGCATCGCGCCGGATCTCGCGCGTGGCGGTCACGCCGTACATCACCGGCATCTGCATGTCCATCAGCACCACGTCGTAGGGCTTTGCGCGAATCATGTCCAGTGCGACGCTGCCGTCCGCGGCGATGTCGACTTCGCATCCCGCGTCCGCGAGGAATTCGGCGGCGATGATCTGGTTCATGTCGTTATCCTCGACAAGGAGCACACGCGCACCGCTCAGCGCTTCGAGCCCTTCGCCCTCCTCGGGCATCGCAACGAGGGGCGCGGATGCGCTTGCCTCGGCTTCCGACACGCAGACGGTGAACCAGAACGTGCTGCCTCTGCCGGGCGCGCTTTTCACGCCCATGTCGCCGCCCATCAGTTGCGCGAGCCGGCGGGAGATCGCCAGGCCCAGTCCTGTGCCGCCGTACTTGCGTGTGGTGGACGCGTCGGCCTGGTGGAAGTTCTGGAACAGGCGCGCCACCTGCGCCTCGTCCATGCCGATGCCGGTGTCGGCCACTTCGAAGCGAAGCACCACACCGTCATCGCCCTGCGATTCGCGCAGCGCGCGCACCGTGATGCCGCCGCGGTCGGTGAACTTCACCGCGTTGTTGACAAGATTCAAGAGCGCCTGCGTGACACGCAGGCTGTCGCCTTCCATCGCCGCGGGCAGCAAGGGATCGCAATCGAATTCCAGGCGAAGCCCCTTCATCAGCGCCTTGTCGCGCACGAAGTTCGAAACGTCGGACAGCACGTCCTGCAGCGAGAAGCGCGTGCATTCGATCTCCAGCTTGCCCGCCTCGATCTTCGACAGGTCCAGCACGTCGTCGATGATGTGCGTCAGGTGCCGCCCCGAGGTTCGCAGGCGCTGCACATAGTCGCGCTGGCGGGCGTCGAGCTGTGTCTTGAGCAGCAGCTCCGTGAGGCCCATGACGGCATTCATCGGCGTGCGAATCTCATGGCTCATGTTCGCGAGAAAGCTCGATTTCATGCGGGTCGCTTCCTCGGCGGCTTCCTTGTCGCGGATGAGGCGTGCCTCGTGCTGCAGCTGCGCGGCCAGTTGCGCCTTCGCACGGCGCAGCGCGCGCATGGGCGCGAGGCGCGTCACGAAGTAAACGACGAGTGCCAGCAGCGTCGACAGTACCGCCACCACGGCGGTCGAATTCAAGATCGGGCGCATCGAGCGCACGATCGTCATCGTGCCCACCTGCGTGTCGAAGCGATAGACAGGCGCCGCATACGTCGTGGTGGGCGCCAGAAGCTCCTCACGGCTTTCGGCGAGCTTCTGGCCATCCAGCGCCGTGAAGGTGCGCGCTTCCATGTCACCGTCCCACGGCCGCTGGACCATGAGGTTGTCGATGAGCGTCCGGTGCGCGGGCACCTCGGCCATGTCGGATTCGAGCGTGTGCGTGAGCAGCTTCGAGCAGTTCTCGACCTCGGTGCGCACCTCCGCGCTTTCGATCTGCCACTCCATCCAGGCGTAGCCCGCAGGCAGCGCCAGCGCCATGACGGCGGCCAGCGCGGCAGAGGTGTAGGAGAGATAGCGTTCCAAGGCGGGCTTTCGAAGTCTTATGCCGCACTCTAGGGACGCATCGGGTGCGACCCTTACGGCATTTGCTTAAGCGCCTTATGACAACCGCTTACGCGCTGGCAGAATGGGCCGAAGCATGACCCGCAAGACCCCCGACCAATTGCGTTCGGCGCGCTGGTTCGCGCCGGACGACATGCGCGCCTTCGGCCACCGCTCGCGCGCGATGCAGATGGGCTACGACCACGCCGACTGGCATGGCAAGCCCGTCATCGCGATCGTCAACACCTGGAGCGACATCAACCAGTGCCACTCCCATTTTCGCGAGCGCGCGGAAGAAGTGAAGCGCGGCGTCCTGCAGGCCGGCGGCTTTCCGCTGGAGCTGCCCGCGATCTCGCTGTCGGAGCCCTTCGTCAAGCCCACCACGATGCTCTATCGCAACCTGCTCGCGATCGAGACCGAGGAGCTTTTGCGGTCGCACCCCATCGACGGCGCGGTGCTCATGGGCGGCTGCGACAAGACGACGCCGGGTCTGCTCATGGGCGCACTCAGCATGGGCATCCCGTGCATCTACCTGCCGGCGGGCCCGATGCTGCGCGGCAACTGGAAGGGGCAGGTGCTCGGCTCCGGCTCGGACACATGGAAGTATTGGGACGAGCGCCGCGCCGGCCGCATCACGCAAACGCAGTGGATGGAGATCGAAGGCGGCATCGCGCGTTCGGCGGGCACGTGCATGGTGATGGGCACGGCCGCGACGATGATGGGCATTGCCGAAGCGCTGGGCATGACGCTGCCGGGCGCATCGAGCATTCCCGCGGTCGATTCGAACCACCATCGCATGGCGACGCAGTGCGGCAGGCGCATCGTCGACATGGTCTGGGACGATCTCACGCCCGCAAAAATCCTCACGCGAAAGAACTTCGAGAACGCGATCGCCGTTGCGATGGCCGAAGGCTGCTCGACCAACGCGATCATCCACCTCGTCGCGATCTCGCGGCGCGCGGGCAAGGAATGCGAAGTCACGCTGGCGGATTTCGACGCGTTCTCGCGCAAAGTGCCCGTCATCGCGAACATCCGGCCCAGCGGCGACAAATA
>DATJJL010000288.1:0-3924 GCA_035492155.1 Ramlibacter sp.
GCTGGGCCTCACGGCGCGCGAGCGCCGGGGGATCGTCATCGCCGAGTCGCTCCTGCTCGGAGTCGCCGGTAGCGTGCTGGGCATCGCGCTCGGCGCGACGCTCGCCGATGTGGGCCTGCGCGTGCTGGGCGGCGATCTCGGCGGCGGCTATTTCCCCGGCGTCGCGCCCCGGATGCAGTGGAGCACACCGGCCGCGCTCGCTTATGCAGCACTCGGCTGCGTCGCAGCGGTCGCGGGTGGATGGCTGCCCGCACGCACGGCCGAGCGACTTCCCCTCGCGCAGACGCTCAAAGGCCTGGGCTCGACGAGCGCCGGCAGCAAGCGGCATTGGTTCAGCCTCGCGCTGCTGGTCGCGGGCATGCTGCTCGCACTTTTGCCGCCGGTCATGGGCATTCCGCTGGGCGCGTATTGCTCCGTGGCGTTGCTCCTGGTCGGCGGGATCGGTGTGCTGCCCTCGGCGGTCGGATTCGTGTACGACCGCCTTGCACCGCTCGTGCGCACCAGGCCCCTTCCCTTGCTCGCGGTCGAGCGCGCACGGCGTGTGCGCGAGACGGCGGCTGTCGCGATCAGCGGCGTGGTCGCTTCGCTCAGCCTCGCCGTCGCGCTCACGGTGATGGTGGCGAGCTTTCGCGACTCGGTGGCGCGCTGGCTCGACGTCGTGCTGCCCGCCGATCTTTATGTCCGCACTTCCGTTTCCGCAGCGACGGCCGATGCGGCGTGGTTCTCGCCCGCTTTCGTGCAGGCCGCGGGCCGCATCGACGGCGTGCGGCGCTTGGGCGCCCAGCGCATGCGCACGCTGCTGATCGATCCGTCGCTGCCGCCCGTGACGCTGCTTGCGCGCGACATGGACGACCCGGCGCAGTCGTTGCCCCTCATCGGCGAGGTGGCGCACGCACCTGCAAATGCGATCGCGATTTATGTGAGCGAGGCGATCGTCGATCTTTACGGCGCGCGAGTCGGGTCGATGTTCGCGCCGCTGTCCGCGGCATTCGGTGGCAGGCAATTCTTCGTCGCGGGCGTGTGGCGCGACTATGTTCGCCAAAGCGGCGCGATCGCGATGCGGCGCGAGGACTTCGTGCGCGTCACGGGCGACGCGCGCGTGAACGACCTGCAGCTGTGGCTTGACGCCGGGGCCGATCCGCACCGCATCGAGCAGGCGATTCGCGAGCTCGCCTCGCGTGAAGGCGGCATCGCCGGTGCGATCGACATCGCCTCGGCGCGCGAGCTGCGCTCGACATCGCTGCGTATCTTCGATCGCAGCTTCGCCGTCACGTACTGGTTGCAAGCCGTGGCAATCGGCATCGGGCTTTTCGGCGTGGCGGCGAGTTTCAGCGCGCAAGTGCTCACACGGCGCAAGGAGTTCGGACTGCTCGCGCACATCGGGCTCACGCGAAGCCAGATCCTGCGCGTCGTCGCCGGTGAAGGCGCGGCCTGGACCGCGATTGGTTCGGCGGCGGGCCTTGTGCTCGGGCTCGCCGTGGCTGTCGTGCTGGTGAAAGTCGTGAATCCGCAGAGCTTCCACTGGACCATGGACATCCTTGTGCCCTGGGCTCGCCTTGCGATGTTGTGCGCTGCGGTCATCGCAGCGGGCACGATCACTGCGCGCATCGCTGGTGGTGCCGCTGCCGGAAAGGACGCGGTGCTCGCGGTGAAGGAGGACTGGTGACAACGCGGCGCCATCTCTTGCGCTCGCTGCCGGCACTGGGCCTGCCGCTGGGCTTCGCGCAATGGGCGCGCGCCCTGCCGCCGGCGCACATCGCGTTTCCGCGCGATCACGGCGCGCATCCCGGCCTGCGCACCGAGTGGTGGTACATGACGGGACGGCTCACGTCGGGCTCCCGCGAGTTCGGCTTCCAGGTGACCTTTTTTCGCAGACGCGTCGATGGCACGCAAGGCATGCGGTCGCGCTTCGCGGCAAAGCAGCTCATCTTCGCGCATGCGGCCATCACCGATGTCGAGGGGAAGGCTCTCCTGCACGACCAGCGCATCGCCCGCGAGGGCTTCGACGTAGCGACGGCGGCTGAGGACGACCTGCGACTGCGCCTTCGCGACTGGACCTTCGAGCGATCGACGAATGGAGACTATGTCGCGCACGTCGCGGGCAGCAGCTTTCACTTCGAGCTGCATTGCGCGCCCACGCAGGACGTGCTGCTGCAAGGCGACCACGGCCTGTCGCGCAAGGGCCCGCAACCGGGCGAGACGAGCTACTACTACAGCGATCCGCAGCTGGCAGTGACCGGGTCGATCGCGGTTCGCGGCAAGCGCTTCGACGTGACGGGCCGCGCGTGGCTCGATCACGAATGGAGCGATGAGATCCTCGACCCCGCCGCCGTCGGCTGGGACTGGATCGGCATGAACCTGGACGACGGCAGCGCGCTCACGGCGTTTCGCCTGCGCAGGCCGGACGGATCGACCTTGTGGGACGGCGGATCGTTTCGCGCACGCGGCGGCAGCACCTATGTGTTCTCGCCCGGCGAAGTGATCTTCAGCCCGAGGAGGCGCTGGGCGAGTCCGCTCACGCAGGCGAACTACCCCGTCGATTGGCTCGTTCGCACGCCGGCCGATTTCTACACGGTGAGTGCCGTCATCGACAACCAGGAGCTCGACAGTCGCGCGTCGACGGGCGCCGTTTATTGGGAAGGTCTCGCGCGGCTTGTGGACAGCAACGGTCGACAAGCTGGAACCGGTTATCTGGAGATGACGGGTTACGCGCAGCGGCTTCGCATCTGAGGTGCCAGCCAATACATGAGTTACGCGCCGCTACGCGCGTGGCCATGCCTGAAGGGTTATGGTTTTCGAGTCATGAAACCCCAACCCACTGCTGCTCCGGCGTTGACGCCGCAATCGCTGGCCTCGGTCGCGGGGAGAAAGACGCGGCGGGTGCAGAAGAAACTGCATGATGCGGAAATGGACATGCGTTCCGCCGACGAAGTCCTGGAACACGGGCCTCATGCGAAGGAAATCGAAGAGGCCCTCGAACGCAATGCGAATGCGAGGCGCAAAGTGCACGAGGCCGCAGAGGAACTCGATGTCGTCAAGGAAATCCTCGAAAACACCGACGCGAAAGAGCCGACGCGCCCGTCTTCGCAGGGGAAGACGGGCCACGGCGTGCGCAGCTTGCTGCCGCACCTGAAGCCGAAGAGATGACCGCGCTTGCGGGCCCGCGCTAGTGCGCGCCCGCCGCAGCTTCCTTGCCGGCCCCGCCTTTTTGCGGATGACTGAGCCACACCAGCGGGATCAGCAAGATGAACATCGCGGCCGAAATGTAGAAGATGTCGTCGGCCGCCATGGTGAACGCCTGCTGGTTCACCATGTTGTTGATCATCCCGAGCACCTGATCGGGCGAAAAACCCGACGCGCCGAGCCCCTTGATCGCCGACTGCGTGGCGACGCTGCCGTTGTTCACGGCTTCGGCCAGGTGCGCGTGATGCAGCGACGCGCGGTTCTCCCACATCGTCGTGGCGATCGACGTGCCGAAGGCGCCCGCCGTGATACGAGCGAAGTTCGTCAGGCCCGAAGCTGCGGGGATCTTGTCCGGCGGAAGGCCCGACAGCGTGATCGTCGTGAGCGGCACGAAGAAGAAAGCCATCGCGATGCCCTGGATGATGGTGGGGATCATGATCGTGCCGAAGTCCGTCTGCGTGCTGAACTGCGAACGCAGCCACAGCACGATGCCGAACACGACGAACGCGAAGGTGACGTACTTGCGCGCATCGACCTTGCCCACCGTGTTGCCCACGATCGGCGACAGGATGATCGCCATCAGGCCCACAGGTGCCATCACCATGCCGGCATCGGTCGCGGTGTAGCCCATGAACTGCTGCAGCCAAAGCGGCAGCAGCACCACGTTGCCGAAGAACACCCCGTACGCAATGGCCGTGGACAAGGTGCCCGTCCAGAAATTGCGGATCTTGAAGAGGCGCA
>DATJJL010000289.1:0-4960 GCA_035492155.1 Ramlibacter sp.
AAGGTCCGACCCCGTGTTCGCGCAAAAATCGATGAGCCGTTGCCGCGCTTGTTCTTCGCGCATCGGCGCCGCGGGCCGCATCACGAAGATGCGATCGCCGTCGGGCGGCATGGCGCGCACGTCCATCGGGTCGAAGCCGCACTTGCGCAGCACGCGCAGCGAGCGCACGTTGTCGCCGTAGGCGGCGGAGAGCAAGAGGTCGATACCGTTGCGCAGCGCGAATTCGCAAGCGAGAGCGACCGCGGGGCCGCAAAAACCCATACCCTGGTAGTCGGCGCCGATCCAGTAGCAGACAAAAGCGGTGGACTTCCAGACGCGCAAGTCGAGATAGCCGACGAAGCCGTGCGAGCGATGGACGAGCGCGTAGGCCGCGATGCCTTCGTCGATGCGCGCCTGGATCCAGCCGCGGCCGTCGTCGCCTTCCGCGAGCGGCGGCAGCACCGTCATGCCGGGAATCGACGGATCGCGCATCTGCCGCAGCAGCAAGGGTGCGTGATCGGCATGCAGCGGATCGAGCATCAAGGGCGATTCGCTCGACGAATGCTGCACGCGCCACGGCGCCGACATCGCGGCGAGGCGCGGCGTCACGCGGTCCAGAACCGCGCGCGCATCGTCGAGCTTCGGGTTGTACGACAGCGCTCGCCAGCTATCGGCGACAGCGGCGTCGAGCCGGCCGAGCTGTTCGTGGCAGCGCGCGAGCATCGCGACATCGCCAGCGAGCGCCTGCATGGTGTCGTCCAGCGCGTGCAGCGCAGTCTGTGCGAGGTCCACACGCCCGCATGCGAGAGACACCCGCCCGACTTCGCGCAGCAGCGGTGCGTCGTCGCTGAGCCAGGGGTTGTCCATCATCACTCGCTCGATCCATTCGCCCAGACGTGTTCGAGACGCGGGGCTGGCCGATGCAGCAGCGCGCGCGAGCGCATCGCCCGCAACGCGCAGCAGCGCAGGGTCGTCATGCGACTGCTGCAACACGGCGACTGCGGCGTCCACTTCGCCGGCGTTTGCAAGTGCGAGAACAGCCTGTGCGCGATGCGTGCGGCCCGAGCGCATCGACACAGCGAGACGCGAGCACATCGTCGGCATCGTCGATTCGGCATTGGGCAAGCCCGTGGCGATCAGCTGCACGGAATCGTCGCGGCAATCGTGAACCATGTGCGCAGCGGCATTGATGCGCGATGCATGTCGCGCGAGCCAATGGAAATTGACGGGCGGCGATTCGCAGCGAATGTCCGCGCGCCGCGAAGAGTCTTCGCGAATCTGCGCGAGGCTGCTCCAGCCTTCGGCGCGCGACAGCACCATGCAGCCGTGCGAGGCCCACGCAAAAGCCTGCATGAGGAAGCGCCAGTAGCCCACAGGCAGCGACAGCATCGAGCTGGGCAGCCCTTCGGCATACGAGCGCACGCCTTCGGCCATCCATCCACCGTAGCGCGCCATGTCAACCGGGTGCCATTTCGCGGCGCTGCCCGCGCCGCGCCATTCGTGGATCTGTCCCGCGTGGGCCAGCAGCAATGATTGCGGCAGCCGCTTCGCGAGATCGCCCGCGAGCACGAGCACGGCGCCGTCGGGCGTCCACGGTTGCTCGTTGTTCGTGGAGCTGGGTGCGCCACTCGCTGCGGGCCAGAAGAGTTCGACAGGCGCAGCGCCCACCGACCACGCTGCCGCATATGTTGTTTCGTGACGCGCGCTCGGCAGCGGCGCGGGCCCTTGGCAGGGCACATAGCGAATCGGCCGGCCCGAGAGTCTTGCGAGCGGCTCGAGCCTGCGGCGCAGCCACCATGCATCGACCATGCGCCACGGCTCGAGATCAAGCACCGTGAAGCATCCGCGCACATTCGCGCGTGCGAACGCAGCCTGCGCGCGATCGACAAGATCGGCGACGCCCGCCGCCCACTCGGGGCCGTGGCCGTCGGCGGCGACGATGCCTTCGCTCATCGAGCCCTCGTTGCGCTCAGTGCGGCCGCCGCTGCTGCCGCAGCCGCGAGCTTGTTCGGGTCCATCACGATCTTTGGCGTGATGAGGTACATGCGCTCGCTCTTTTGCGTGGAGCCGTTCGTCTTGCTGAAAAGAAGGCCCACGCCGGGGATGTCGCCGAGCATCGGCACCTTGTCCTTCTCGCGCGTTTCCTGTTCGGTGTTCAGGCCGCCGATCAGCAGGCTTTCGTTCTCGCCGACGAGTGCCTGCGTGCCGATGACGCTGCGGCGCACCGTGGGCAGCGCGCTGCCTGTGGTGGCGGCCTGGATCGAGCCGTCCTCGATGTCCACGACGAGCTGGATCGAGCGCGTGTTGCCCGAGACGACGACGTGCGGCGTCACCTTCAGCGTGGTGCCCACCGAGATGGGCGTCACGGTGGCCACGCGCTCGCCGGTGGTCTGGATGTAGAACGTGTCGGACACGTCGATGAGCGCGCCCATGTTGTCCTGCGTGAGGACGAAAGGTCGCGACACGATCTTTGCGTTGCCCTTGCCTTCGAGCAGCTTGATGCGCGTCATGAGGAAGTTGCCGGCGTCGGCGATGACGGTCGTCGGGTTGACGTTCAGGCCGTGAACCAGCGTGAGCGTCGTGCCGTCGGGCGGCGTGTCGGGTGTGCCGAAGCCGCCGGCGAGATTGCCTCGGCGGCCGTTCCAGTCGATGCCCAGCTCCGTCAGGCTGGTCGTGTTCACATCGACGATCGCAGCTTCGATCTCGATCAGCGTGCTGGGCACGTCCAGCATGTCGATCAGCTCCTTGTAGATCGGTGCGTTCTGCGCCTTGTCCTTGATGATGATCGCGTTCAGGCGCGGGTCGGCCTGAATGACGACGGGGCTGGCACTTGCCTTGGAATCGCGCGCCGCTTTGCCCTTGGGCGCGGCAGGCTGCGCGCTGGCATCGCTGCTGGAGTTGTCCGCAACGAGCGGCGCCGCGCTGCGCACAGTGCCCACGGTGTCCATCACTTCGGTGACGGTGCCGCCTGACGGGCCGCTCGCGCCCAGCAGGTTGCGCAGCATCGTCGCCACGCCGGGCGTCACGATCTGCTTGTCGCGATACTGGATCGTGCGGTCGCTCACCTCGGCGTGCTTCAGGCGGAAGACGAGGATCTGCTGGTCCGAGGGCGGCTCGGGGAAGGCCTTCATCGCTTCCTCGATGCGCGCGACGTACGAGCGCGGCCCCGACACCATGACCGCGCCGCGATCGTCCACTTCGCCCCATCCGAACTTCGGATCGACGATGCCCATTTCCGTGAAAGCTTTCTTCAGCGACGTGCCCGACAGGCCTTTGGTAGGAACGAGATGCGTGATGCGTTCGTTGTTGCGGCTCACATAGAGCACGCCCATGTGGTAATACCAAACGAGCCCGTAGGCGGCGGACACCTGGTTGATGAATTCGGTGGGCGTCGAAGCGGAAGTCCGTCCACTCATCGCGGCGAGGTCATCCGGCAGCGACGATTCCAGCCGAAGCTCCAGGCCGAAGGTTTTCGCGAAGCCGGCGATCATCTTGTCCAGGCGCTGCTCCTTGCCCAGATAGCTGAAGGGAACTTCGGGCCACGGCGGCGGTTCGGCAGCGGCCGGCGTCGCGGCCGCCATGGCGACCATGAATACAAGCGCGGCGGTCAGGCAGGTGAGCACTCTCATGTCTTTTCTCCGGTGCTTAAAGAACGCCGAGATGCGCGCGCCAGGCGGTCAGGGCGTTCAGGAACCCGCCGAGTGCGTTTTCGAATTCGTCGGCCGATGCGTCGGCGCTCACGCGCTGCTGCAGCAGCAGGCGGTCGCGTTCGGGCGAAAGCACGAGGCAGTCGGCTTCGTGCGCTTCGCGCTGGCCGGCAACGAGCAGCGCTTCGACCAGCATCTCGTCGGCCTGCCTTTCGATCGGGGGCAAGGTGCGAAGCTGCGCCTCCAGCACGAGATCGCCGCGCACTGCGGCATGCAGCATCACGCGCATGTTGCCGTCGAACACCAGTGCCACCGAGCCGTCGGGCCGGGGCTGCCCGGCGTCGAGGCGCGCGCGAAGCATGTAGCCCGAGAACCCGGGATGATTGAGACTACTCATCGAAGCTCTCCTCTTCGTCGTGCGCGCGCTGCTCGGCCATCTTGCGAAGCGCGAGCAGCAGCTCGGCCACCGGCTCGATCAGCTCGGACGGGATGTATTGCCCGAGTTGTGCCTGCTTCATCAGGGCACGCGCGAGCGGGATGTTCTGCAGGACCGGGATGTCTTCTTCCTCGGCGACGCGCTTGATCTTTTCGGCGAGCCAGCCCTCGCCCTTGCTCAGGACGATGGGCAGCGGCGTCTCGCCTTCGACGTAACGCAGCGAAACGGCGATGTGCGTCGGGTTCGTCACCACCACGTTGGCGTCGCGCGTGCGCTCCGCCATTTCGCCCATCGCAATCTCCTTGGCGAATTCCTTGCGATGGTTCTTCATGTGGGGGTCGCCCTCCATCTGCTTGTATTCCTGCTTGATCTCCTCCATCGACATCATCAAACCCTTGGTGTACTGATAGCGCTGCCACGCGAGGTCGAAGATCGCGATCACGGAAAAGCAGATGAAGGTGTTGATGGTGAGGATGCGCACCATCTCGCCGAGCGCGAGGCCGGCGGCACCCACGCCCGCGAGCGGGATCTTGATCAGCGGGTCCATCGAATCGCGCACCACGAAGTACACGAGGAACGACAGGAAGAGAACCTTGAGGCACGACTTCACGAACTCCATGAAGTTTTTCATCGAGAACATCTGCTTCAAGTTCGCGACGGGGTCCATGCGCTCGCCTTTCGGAATGAGCACCTTGAAGGAAATGAGAAGGCCCGTCTGCACCGCCTCGCCGAAGATGCCGACGCACAGCACGATCAGGATGTAGGGCATGAGCACTTCCAGACCGAGCTTGATGAGGCCCGTCGTGGCGATCGACGCGGCGTCCTTGAAGTCCATGCCGTGCAGCTGCCCCGGCAGCGACATCATCTCGGCGAAGTTCTTGAAGATGCCGCTTGCGTT
>DATJJL010000290.1:0-11373 GCA_035492155.1 Ramlibacter sp.
CGGGTTGGTCCAGTTCGAGTTCTTCACGAACGCAGCGGTGGGCGTGCTGTGGCCGTTGAGCGCCACGTGCGTGCGGCCCGGGCGCATGCGAAGCACCGTCTCCTTGCCGGCGGTGACGATCGGGTCGCAACCGATCACGAGATCGGCACCGGCCATCGTCACGCGTGTCGTGCGGATCGCGTCCTGCGAATCGCCGATCAGCACATGGCTCCATGTGGCGCCACCTTTTTGCGCGAGGCCGGCCGCGTCCTGCGTGACGATGCCCTTGCCTTCGATGTGCGCGGCCATGCCGAGCAGCTGGCCGATCGTGATCACGCCCGTGCCGCCGACACCCGCAACGATGATGCCGTAGGCACCATGCACTTCGGGCAAGCTCGGCTCGGGAAGCGGCGGCAGACCTTCGAGCGACGCAGCTTCGGCCTTTTGCTTCGCCTTGAGCTTGCCGCCTTCGACGGTGACGAAGCTCGGGCAGAAGCCTTTCAGGCAGCTCGTGTCCTTGTTGCAGGTGCTCTGGTTGATCGTGCGCTTGCGGCCGAATTCCGTTTCGAGCGGCTCGACGGACAGGCAATTGCTCTTCACGCTGCAATCGCCGCAGCCTTCGCAGACGAGATCGTTGATCACGACGCGCACAGCCGGATCGACCATCTTGCCGCGCTTGCGGCGGCGGCGCTTCTCGGTGGCGCAGGTCTGGTCGTAAATGATGGCCGTGGTGCCCGGAATCTCGCGGAACTCGCGCTGGATCTTGTCGAGCTCGTCGCGGTGATGGACATCAACACCCGGCGGCAGCTTGGCCACCGTGTACTTCTCGGGCTGGTCGGTGACCACGACGACCCTCGTCGCGCCTTCGGCCGTGAC
Organism: Ramlibacter sp.; assembly: GCA_035492155.1. Lineage (GTDB taxonomy): Bacteria > Pseudomonadota > Gammaproteobacteria > Burkholderiales > Burkholderiaceae_C > Ramlibacter. The sequence goes on from DATJJL010000290.1 coordinate 856, forward strand.
GCTGTGCGCGATCTGGATCACCGAATGGCCTTCGGGCCTCTCGCCCACCTGCTGGCCGCCCGTCATCGCGACGGCATCGTTGTAGAGAATCTTGTAGGTGATGTTCACGCCCGCCGCGATCGATTGGCGGATCGCGAGCAGGCCGCTGTGGAAATACGTGCCGTCGCCGAGGTTCGCGAACACATGCTTCTCGGTGGAGAAGGGCTGCTGGCCCACCCACGGCACGCCTTCGCCGCCCATCTGCGTGAAGCCGACCGTCGCGCGGTCCATCCAGACCGCCATGAAGTGACAGCCGATGCCCGCCATCGCGCGCGAGCCTTCGGGCACGACGGTGGATGTGTTGTGCGGACAACCCGAGCAGAACCACGGCTGGCGATCGGCCTTGACCTCCAGAGCCTGCATCGCGCGCTCTTTCGCTTCGAGGATTGCGAGCTGCGCGTCGATGCGCGCCGCCGTGTCCGAATCGACGCCGAGCTTCTTCAGTCGCGCAGCGATGGCGCGTGCGATGAGCGCCGGCGACAAATCAGCATTCGCACGCAGCAAGGTGTTGGCGATCGGGTTCGGCTGCGACCACTCGCCGCCCGACATCTCACCGCCGTCGTCGTTGAACTTGCCCACGACGTTCGGGCGAACGTCGGGCCGCCAGTTGTACAGCTCTTCCTTGAGCTGATATTCGATGACTTGCCGCTTTTCCTCGACGACGAGGATTTCCTTCAGGCCCGTCGCAAATTCGCGCGTGCCCTGCGCCTCCAGCGGCCACACCACGCTGACCTTGTGCACGCGAATGCCCAGCCGCCTGCAGGTGTCGTCGTCCAGGCCGAGGTCGAGCAATGCTTGCCGCGTGTCGTTGTACGCCTTGCCGCTGGCGATGATCCCGAAGCGATCGTTCGGGCCTTCCACTGCGTTGAAGTTCAGCCGATTCGCGCGGATGTACGCGAGCGCCGCATACCACTTGTAGTCGAAGAGGCGCTGCTCCTGGTCCAGCGCGTTGTCCGGCCAGCGGATCTGCAGGCCGCCGGGCGGCATCTGGAAATCGGCCGGGATGCGAATCTGCACGCGTTCCGGATCGATCACCGCGGTGCTGCTCGATTCGACGATCTCCTGGATGGTCTTCATGCCGGACCACACGCCCGCATAGCGGCTCATCGCGAAGGCATGCAGGCCGAGGTCGAGGATCTCCTGCACGTTCGCCGGAAAGAACACCGGCAAACCGCAAGCCTTGAAGATGTGATCGGACTGGTGAGCGGCTGTCGAACTCTTTGCGACGTGGTCATCACCGGCCACTGCGATCACGCCACCCCAAGGCGTCGTGCCCGCCATGTTCGCGTGCTTGAAGACATCTGAGCAACGGTCCACGCCCGGCCCCTTGCCGTACCAGATGCCGAACACGCCGTCGAACTTGTGCGTCTTCGGATCGGTGAAGCCCAATTGCTGCGTGCCCCACAGCGCGGTGGCCGCGAGCTCCTCGTTCACGCCGGGCTGGAACACGACGTTGTTCGACGCGAGGTATTTCTTCGCGGCCCACAGCGACTGGTCATACGTGCCCAGAGGCGATCCACGATAGCCGCTGATGAAGCCCGCGGTGTTCTTGCCTTGCATCGCATCGCGCTGGCGTTGCAGCATCGGCAACTTCACGAGCGCCTGCACACCGCTCATGAAAGCGCGGCCCATGTCGAGCGCGTATTTGTCGTCCAGCGTGACCGTCTCGAGGGCCTTGCGGATATGTTCCGGAAGCGGTGCGTTCATGGCGCGGCTTGTCTCCTGTGAGCTGCAAAGTGTATGCGGGGGCGCCCGATATGTCTTTGCGTTTGATGCCGCAATGAGGCTAGTATGAGAAAGGATCTTTCTCAAATGAAGCCAAAATGGAAACGCTCGACAAGTTTGATATCCAAATACTCAATGAGCTGCAGGCCGACGCGCGCCTGACCAATGCCGAGCTGGCGCAGCGTGTCGGCCTGTCGGCCGCACCCTGCTGGCGGCGCGTTCGTGCGCTCGAGAAGTCGGGCTACATCAAGGGCTATCACGCGGAGATCGACAGGCACAAGGTGGGCCTGGGTGTGCTCGCTTTCGTGCGGCTGGACGCCGACCGCAACACCGGCGAGCGCACGCGCGAAATGGAGGAGGCGATCCGCAAGGTACCCGAGATCGTCTCGTGCCACTACATCAGCGGCGCGGGCACGTTCGAGCTGCAGGTGGTCAGCCGCGATCTCGATTCGTTCTCCCAGTTCGCGCGCAAGGTGCTGATCAACCTGCCGAACGTGAAGGACATCCACACCAGCTTTTCGCTGGGCGAGGTGAAGGCTGTGAGCCACCTGCCGCTATCGCATCTCGGTGCGAAGCGGGCGCATTGATTCGACGTCAGCGAGGCAACAGGACCCAAAGCCTGAGCGGCTGCTTCAATCGCGAGGCCAGATCGCCCGCTTCGGCGCCCCATCCCGTGAAGTAGTCCGCGCGCGGCGCGCCGACGATGGCGCTGCCTGTGTCCTGCGCGAACACGAGCCGCTGCAGGTTGGCTGCCGGCCCGCTCGATGCGAGCCACACCGGAAGTCCGTACGGGATCGCGTCCTTGTCGACCGCTATCGATCGCCCCGGCGTGAGCGGCACGCCCTGCGCGCCACGAGGGCCGAAGGATGCGTCCAGGTCCGACAACGGCTCTTCGCGAAAGAACACGAAGCGCGGATTGCTCCACAGCAATTCGTTCAATCGCCCGGGGTTCTGCGCGGCCCATGCCTTGATGCCGGGCCAAGACGCGTCGCGCAGCGCACCTTGCTGCAGCAGCCAAGTGCCGACGCTGCGATAGGGCTGGTCGTTCGTGCCGGCGAATGCGAGCCGCACGATGTGCTGCGAACCGTCCGCTTCGGTGATCCGCAAACGCGCCGACCCCTGGATCTGCACCAGCAGCGCGTCGAGCGGATCGGCGATGTACGCGATCTCGCGGCCGCGCATCTGCGCGCGCACCTCGGGCGAGGTGTCGATCTCCTGCCGCGTGAACCACGGCCGGCGCACCGCGAGCGAAGACGGCGGTCGAAACAGCGCCACCGTGTTCTGCGCCGTCGGCTGGCGCGTGGCATCGAGCATCGGTTCGTAGTAGCCGGTGAGCAATCCATCGGCGGGACCTTGCAGCGCTTCGACGCGATACGGTTGAAATTTCTGCACGAGCCACGCGCGCTGCTCCTCGGCCGATGCGATCGACAGCTGCCGCACTTCTGGACACAAACGCGCGACGATCGAAGGCGGGCGCTCGCAATCCTTCAGGAAAGCATTCCACGCCTCGTAGATGTTGTCGTCGGCAAAACCCGGAAGCTCGGACCAGTCCACGGGCACCCAACGGCTTTTCGCCTGCAGGATTGGCGCGCCTGTGACTGTCGGCGCGAGAGCAGGCGCGACAAATGGCGCTTCCCCGGCCGGCGGCAGCGGCGTGGACGCGCATCCGGCGAGCATTCCTACAATTGCCGCCAATGCCAAGGACCGAATCATGTTAATGCTCTTGCTGGAAGCGCTCGCCGCGTTGGCCGCGTTGCTGTTCATCGTGTGGTGGACGATGTTCTCCGGGCGCAAGCACGGCGAGCCGCCGCGCGAGGACGACGACAGCAGCAAGCGCTAGACACCGCGCAAGAGGTTGGCGAGTTCAACCGCGGATTTCACTTCCATCTTGTCGAACACGCGGGCGCGGTGCACTTCGACCGTCCGCACGCTGATGTCGAGCTGGTCGGCGATCAGCTTGTTGGGCAGGCCCTCGATCACGAGCTTCATCACGTCGCGTTCCCGGTCCGTCAGTTCCGCGAGGCGCCCCTTCACCCTGCTCTGTTCGCGGCGCGTATCGAGAACGCCCGCCGATTGCTTGAGTGCCTGCTCGATGCGATCGACCAGCGCGTTGTCCGAGAAAGGCTTCTCGCAGAAATCGAATGCGCCGCGCTTGACCATGTCGACCGCTGTCGGAACGTCGGCGTGCCCGGTGAGGAAGATCACGGGCAGCACTTCGGCCAGGCCGCGCTGAATGATCTTGTCGAACAATGCGAGCCCGCTCATGCCGGGCATGCGCACGTCCAGCAGCAGGCACGAAGGCTGGGTGGGCATCCATTCCCCGGCGATCGCCTGGTCGAATTCCTCGGCGCCGGCGAACGATTCCGACAGCAGGTGCCTCGACCTGAGGAGCCACGCCAGCGCCTCGCGCACGCTCGCATCGTCGTCGACGATGTACACGATGGCGTTCTGGGAGGGTTGCATGGCGGCGTGTTCCTTAAGCGACAGGCAGCGTGAACCGGAAGATCGTACCTTGCGGCTTGTGCGGCTCGAACGCGAGAAATCCCCCATGTTGCTCGACCACCGTGCGGCATAGCGACAACCCAAGGCCCATGCCTTCGCGCTTCGTCGTGAAAAACGGCGTGAAGAGTTGCTGCTGGATTTTTTGCGGAATGCCGGGCCCGACATCCGTTACGACGAATTCGAGCCAGCCAGCCACGGGCGCGCGCTTGACTTCGATGGCCAATGACGGCTCGGCGACCTTCACTTCGTCCATCGCCTGCATCGCGTTGCGCGCGAGATTGAGCATCACCTGTTCGACCATCGTGCGGTCCACGAGCACCGGCGGCAAGCCTTCATCGAAATGCGTGTCCACGCGAACGCCCAGCTTGCGCGCCTGCAGCGTCACGAGCGGCAAGACGGCCTCGATGAGTGCTTGCGGCGACGTGGGCTCGCGCTCCTTGTCGCGGCGTCGCACGAAATCGTGGACGCTCTTGATCACCTTGCCGGCGCGCTCGGCCTGCTCGCCGATGCGCCGCATCGCCAGTTCGATGTCGCCGAGCGGCTCCGCATCGCCGCCCGCCGTGGCCTGCGACTTCAGCATGTTCAGCGAGCCGCTGGCGTAGCTGGAGATCGCAGCCAGCGGCTGGTTCAACTCGTGCGACAAGAGCGATGCCATCTCGCCCACGGTGGCCAGGCGCGCGGTGGCCTGCAGCCTTTCCTGGCTCGCGCGCGATAGCTCCTCGACACGCCGCTGCTCGGACAAATCGAGGAAGGCACTCATCCACCCGGTTTGCAAGCCGTCGTGGTTGATGAGGGGCGCCTCGATGACGAGCACCGGAAACCGCGTGCCGTTCTTGCGCATGAAGATGGATTCGAAACCTTCGCGCGGCGGGCGCTGTCCGCCCGACCAGCGCCGCTCCTGGCGCTTGGCGTATTCGGCCGCGAATTCGGGCGGCCAGTAGGGCGCGGGCACGCCTTTGCCGAGCAACTCGTCGGCCGCGAAGCCCACCATCTCGCAAAACGCCGGGTTCACATATGTCGTGCGGCCCTGCAGGTCGCGTGCACGCAGGCCGGTGACGAGCGAATCCTCCATCGCCTTGCGGAAGGCGAGCGCATCGGCCAGGTCCTGCTCGGCGCGCAATCGCCTGCGCGTGTCCTTGCCCAACAGCCAGAGCACTGCCAGCAGCGCCATCGACATGACCGTCACGATGGCGGTGAGGAAATTGGGGAACAGTTGCGGCGCGCCGCGCCAGCTGTCCATGCGAAGCACGACCGTGTTGCCCGGCAGGTCGAGCAGCTGCTGCGCGGTAAAGACGCGGCTGCCGCGCCGCGCCGACCCATGAAGCGCGAGCCGCGTACCGTCGGCCTCCGTGAACGATACGTCGTTGCTGTGCAGGAGCGGTGGCTCGACGAGTGCGTCGAGGATCTCCGGCAGCGAATAGCTCGCGACGAGATACGCCGTGAGTTGCCCTGCCGTCACCTGCGGCATGCAAAGCTCCATCACTTCGATGCCCAGGCCGTCCAGCTGCGGCACGAAGTAGCTGGTCGAATAAGCAGGGCCCGACAGGCGGCGCCCCGCCGCGCAGGCAAGCGATACATCGGATTGCGATGCTTCCCGCCCGAGCCGCGCGAAAACGGGAGCGCGAAACGGCGTGTCGGATTCGGCGACGATCTTCAGGTTCGCGTCCCGCCACTCGATGCGCAGCAGCTCTCGATGCTGGCGCAGCAGCGCTTGTGCTTCCTGCGTCCATGCGGCCGGAGCCGGCGTGCCGGCTTCCAGCGCCTGCAGGCCCTGCACGTTCCGGTTGAGCGCGGAGCGAATGTCGTTCACCGCGTCGGCCGTATCGCGTTCCAGCCGGCCCTGCACCTGGCTGGTTTCGTAGCGTCCGGCGAGCCACATCAGCGTGACGAGCATGAGCGCGACGAGCACGATCAGCGTGGCCCACAAGGACCAGCGGGTGTGTGCCGAGCGCCAGCGCGAGAAGGCGCTGCTCATAAGACGCGGTGCTCGAGCGCGGGCAACTGATGCCTCACTTTCGCGAGGGTTGGCGCGTCGATGCCGGCGATCACGACGCCCGCGCCTTCTTCGCGCTGCGCGAGCACGGCGCCCCAGGGGTCGATCACCATGCTGTGGCCCCAGGTGCGCCGGCCGTTCTCGTGCCGGCCGCCTTGCGCGGGCGCGATCACGTATGCCAGGTTCTCGATGGCGCGCGCGCGCAGCAGCAGCTCCCAATGGGCTTCGCCCGTCGTGTACGTGAAGGCGCTCGGCACGAGGAGCACGTCGCTTGCAAGGTGCCGGTACAGCTCGGGAAAGCGCAGGTCGTAGCAGACCGACATGCCGATGCGCCACGTGCGCCCATCGCGCGAGGGCAGATCGAACGTGACGGGCTGCGACCCCGCTTCGATCACGCGCGACTCGTCGTAGCGTTCGTTGCCGTTCTCGAACTTGAACAGATGGATCTTGTCGTAGCGTGCCAGCAGCTCGCCTTCGCGCGAGAAAGCAAGGCTCGTGTTGCGCACATGCGAGTCGTCGCCCGCATGCAGGGGCAAGGTGCCGCCGACGATGGCGATGCCTGCAGCCCGCGCGGTCGCGCGCAGGAAATCCTGGATCGGCCCTTGACCGAACTGTTCGCGCACGGAAAGCTTGTCGGCGTCCTTGCGGCCCATGATGCAGAAATATTCGGGCAGCACCGCGAGCTCGGCGCCTGCTTGCGCGGCCTGCTCGATGAGCGTGCGCGCCGCGTCGAGGTTGCCCTGGACCGACACCCCCGAGACCATCTGGATCGCCGCGACTTTCATCTGTCCACCTGCGCCTCGACCTTCTTGCCGACGCGGGTGACATGCGGATCGGTCCATGTGCCGTCGACGTGGAACTCCTGCGTCGCTGCGCGGATGAGCGGCTGGCGCAGCACGAGTTGCGCGAGGAACGCGCCGAGGCCGATCGCCGGATTGATCGCGGCGGCAACGAGCGACGCCGTGCCCGCGTTGATTTCCGGCACGACGACCACGCGCAAGTCCTGCGTTTCCTTCGCGATGTCGGCCTTGCCCGCCATCAGCACGGCGGCGTTGACGCCTTTCATCTGCAGGTTGTTGGTGGCGGCGATGCCGTCCTGGATCGTCACGTCGCCGCGGATGAAGTCGAACGAGAAGCCTTCGCTGAACACGTCGCGAAAATCGAGCGACAGGCGCCGCGGCAGGGCCTGCAGGCTCAGCACGCCCAGGAGGCGCGCCACGCCCGGCTCGGCCTTGAGGAACTGGCCACCTTCCATGTTCACGTTGAAGTTGCCGTCCATCGTCTGGTAGTTGAACGCGAACGGCGAGCCGAGCCACGCGACCTGTCCTTCCAGCTTGCCCTTGCCGCGCCGCACGACATCCTTCATGCCGAAGCGGGCGAGCAACTGGCCCGAGTCGGCGATGTCGAGCCGGAACTTCATTGCCGTTCGCATGCGGTCGGGCGCGCGTGCTGCGCCGGGCCGCGCAGCCGGCTGCGGCGCCTGCGCACCCAGCGCTGCCCAGTTGCCGCTCGCCGAGAACGTCGCTTCCGGCATCGTGATGTTCAGCTTGTTCAGTCGCCACTCGCGCACGCCGGCCGCGCGGTTCGTCGCGTCGATCTCCAGCTTGCCGAGCTTCTTGCCGCGCAGATCGAAATCGTCCACGACGACGTCGAGGGCGGGCAGTTGCGAAGGTTGCTCGTCGAGCAGCGTCTCGACATCCTTCGTTGCCGTCGGCCCGAGCGACATGCGTGCGAGCCGCGCAAAGAGGCGCCCGCCGGCAGTGGCACCCGGCTGGCGGTATTCGGCATAGCCGTTCAGCTCGGTCGCATCGATGTTGCCGCGCCACGTGAGGCCGTCGCGCGAGGCACCGACGACGACGTTGTGCACCGTGCGGCCTTGCACCGTGAGTTCCTTCGCGCGCACGGCCATCGTCGTCGGCAGGTAGCTGTTCGAGCCGCCGCCAGATCCGCCGGTCGCGGCGTTCGATGCGCCCGACACGGGCTGGCCGAGCAGCACTTCCCACTGATCGAGGTTGACGTTCGCTAGGTTGATGTTGGCAGTGACACCTTGCTCCGGCAACGTGATCGCCTCGCCGGGCGCAAGCCCGATGCCGATCGCGCCGCGAAGTGCGCGGGCCTCGCGCCCCGAAACATCGCGCAGGAAAGCGACCGACACCACGCGGCCCATGTCGAAGCTGAGCTGGTCCTGCAGCTTCGCATCCGGCGCATCGCGGGGCAGGGCGAGCGATTCGCGTGTGAGCTGGTTCTCGTAGCGAAGCGGCATCGCGGCTTCGGCGGGCTTCGCGAGCGGCGCCGGTAACGCGAGCGCCAGGCCGCGCAGGTCGCTCGTGACACTCACTTCGGGCTGGCCGCGCCGGAACATCACGCCGACGGTGTAGGGCGTGCTGCCGCTCGCATCCTTCGCCAGCCGTGCGATAAAGCCGAGCTCCTTCGCCTGCCTCAAGCCCTCCGCCGTCGCTGTACCTTGCGCGCGGATTTGCACGATGGTCGTCGGCGACCGCGCGCCGGCGGGACGCGTGCCGCCTTCGATCTTCACGTCGCCGCCCAATGCACGCGCCTGCGCGCCGGAAATGGCGAAGCCGTGCTCGCTGAAAGTGACCGAGCCTTTGGCCTTCGCAAGGAAAGGCGTGTCGGGCGTGAGCTGCACGTCATTGCCGGCGAGCTGCACGCTGCCCGCGACCTTCGATTTGTCGAGCGAGGCGATCGGCAGTTCGAGCTTGAGCTTCACGTCGGTGTTGCCGGTGGCCGTCGTCTTCGCCAGCGCTTCGCTGATGAGGCCCGACACCGGCGAGGTATTGACGATGGCCAAAGCCTCGGCCAATGGCCCCTGGAATTGCGAGCTCACGTGAACCACCGTGTGATTGAGCTCGGGGATCTGCGCTTCGGCTTTCACGGCGAGCTTCGGCGCGCCAACGAGGTGCCCTTGCGCGTTTTTGACCTGCATGCCGTTGCGCTCGAAGACCAGCTCGCCTGCAAGCTGGGTGAGCGCGGGCCAGGCGGCACCCGTCTTCGTGAGCTGGCGAGGCACGAAGGCGAAGGTGACGTCGTGCACATCGGCGCTGATGCGGAACTCGCCGCGGCTGGGGTCCTTGAATGGGAATTCGCGCAGATCGCCCTTCACGCGGAACTTCGCACCTGTCGCCGTGCCGGCAACAACCGAATCGCGCACGTAGTCGCGGGCCGTCTTCGGCACGCCCAGCGGCAGGTAGCGCCAAACGCGCGCGCCTTCGGCGCGGCTCACGCTCGCCTGCAGGTCGAGCGAGCCGGGGAACCGGTTCGCACCGCTGCCGGTGTGCCACTTCAGCTGTCCCGCGCCCTGCGCATCAGCGTTCACGAATTTCAGGTGGTCGACCGATGCCGAGATGTCGGGTCCGTCGACCTTCCACTGCAGGTCGGCGGAAAGTTCGTCCAGCGGCACCAGCGAGTCTTCGAACACGCCCGGCACGTCCACGGCGCCGCGCTGCACTTCGACGTGCCCTTTTCCGCCGGCCTGCGTCATGTCGAAATCGACCGTCGCGGCGCGCACTCCGGGCGTCGCACCGCGAGCTGCCTGCACACCGCTCGCAACCAGGGCAGGGCGCGCCGCGATCTCCAGGCCCACCACGCGCCCGTGCGATTCGTAGGACTGCAGCGCATCGACGGAGCCGACCCATTTCGCCTCGAGCGTTTCGACGATGCCTTTAGGCGCGAATTCGGTGAGGGCCTTGTGCGTCGCGGGCCCGAGCGGAATGCGGCTGGCGACCTGGCCGAGCGCATAGAGATCCAGTCGGTCCGCGCGCACTTCGCCGCGCGGCGGCTGGGAGCCTTCACCGTCTGTCCACTGCACGTACACGTTGCCGCCGGGCCAGCGCACTCCGTCGGCCGTCTCGAACTGCAATTGATGCGTCTCGAACTCGAAGCCGTTCGATGCGCGGTGACCGCCGATGCGGCCGGACAACTGCGACAGCTCCAGTGGCGCGAGCCTTGCGGCGAGCCGTGTGCGAACGTCGGCCAGCACGATGTCGGCCGTACCGCCCACGACCTGCCCGTGCGAGATATCGGCCCACGCGCGCACCGTGCCGTGGCCCGCGCCGACTTCCACGCCGAAGCTCGAATAGCGGCGCAGCTGCGACACGTCCACCCGCGCGAAGTCGCCGTGGACGACGCCGTTCCAGTCCTGCCAGTGCGAGTCGCTGCGCGAAAGCAAAGGCTCGCGGAAGATGCCGCGCAGGCTGAAGCGGTCGCCCCATTCCTGCGGCGGTGTCGCGTCCAGCCGCAGC
>DATJJL010000291.1:0-4350 GCA_035492155.1 Ramlibacter sp.
CGATCGCAATCGTGCGGAAGACCGTTCCATCGCAGCGCGATACATTCCGCGAGAGGTCGTCGGCTACCAGGAGCTCGATCGGCACGGCACCTGGGCGCAGGACCCGACCTGGGGCGCCGTGTGGTATCCGAGTGCCGTCGCACCCGATTGGGCGCCCTATCGCCAGGGCCACTGGGAGTCGATCGCGCCGTGGGGCCCGACATGGATCGACGATGCGCCTTGGGGCTTCGCGCCCTTCCACTACGGCCGCTGGGCAATGACCGGTGCGCGCTGGTGCTGGGTGCCCGGCCCGATCGGCCCGAAGCCTGTGTATGCGCCGGCGCTCGTCGGGTTCGTCGGCTCGGGTGCGGACAGGGCGTGGTACCCGCTCGCGCCGGGTGAAGTCTGGCGCCCGGTGTTCGATGCGAGCCCGCGGTACGTGCGCGCTGCCAATCGCTACCTCGTCGCCGACAGTCGCCTTTACAACACGGGCACACCGCGCTTCATGTATCGCCCCGATGCAGTGACCGCCGCAAAGCGCTATTGGCGCGGCGGCGAAGAGGGCGGGTACCAACCACCCCGCGCGATCCGCGATTACGAGTAGCGCCAAGCAAAACGCCCGCGCGATGCGGGCGTTGTCGTCCTGACGCTGATATCAGTTGATGGTCTTGGCGTACGGCCGGATGCCGTTGGTTGTCTTCTCTTCCTCCGGGGGCAGGTACACGGTGGTGCGATCGATCTTCGCGTCGTATGCGGCGAGCTCGGCGCTGGCGCTGCGGATGACGGCGCGATCGAGCGGATGGCATTGCCTTTGCGACAGGCGCCTCAACGCATCGGATCGTTCGACGGTCTCGCGCACACTGCCCGGGTCCGTCATCAGCGCGAAAGGATTGCCGGCCATCGTTGCTGTTGTCATTCGCGGTTGCTCCTTGTTCGTTCTGCGATAGGGCAACTGTGGCCGAGGGTCGGGATTTGTAACGTCAGGTGCTTTCGTTACACCCTGTAGGACGCTTTCCCGGCGCTTCGCAAGCTGTCATTCGCCATTGGCACAATAGCTTTCATGCCCTTCATGCCACCCTTCATCGCACCGAGCCGCCACAGCGACGCCGAGAGCGCGCTGGCGCAGGTCCGCGAAATCTACGGCCAGCAGATCAACCACTTGCGCGAGGCGATGCAGCGCTTTGTCGCAGGCGAAGACCTGCCCGGCCATGTGCGCGCCTGCTACCCCTTCGTGCGCATCCATACCGAATCGGTGCTGCGGCAAAACGAGCTCGAGAATGCGGGCCTGAGTTACGGCTTCGTCTCCGGGGCGGGCCGCTTCGAGACGACGCTCACGCGGCCGGACCTGTATGCGAACTACTACCTCGAGCAGTTCCGGCTGCTGCTGCGCAACCATGGCGTGGATCTCGAGGTGGGCACCAGCACGCAGCCGATTCCCGTGCACTTCTCCTTCGCCGAGGGGGATTACATCGAAGGCACGGTGCCCCCCGAGCGCCGTGCACTGATGCGCGACGTGTTCGACCTGCCCGACCTGCACAACATGGACGACGGCATCGCCAACGGTACCTGGCGTCACCGGGCAGGCGAGCCGCAGCCGCTGTCGCTTTTCATTGCGCCGCGCGTGGACTATTCGCTGCACCGCCTTCGCCACTACACCGGCACCGCGCCCGACTGGTTCCAGAACTTCGTGCTGTTCACCAACTACCAGTTCTATATCGACGAATTCGTGCGCCTCGGCCACGAGGAGATGGCCAACCCGAAAAGCGAATACATCGCCTTCGTCGAGCCGGGCAACGTCGTCACGCGCCGCGCCGGCATGGCCGCGGAACCCGGCGATGAACTCGGGGCCGTGCCGCCGCGCCTGCCGCAGATGCCCGGCTACCACCTGATGCGCGCGGGGCATGGCGGCATCTCGATGGTGAACATCGGCGTGGGGCCTGCGAACGCGAAGACCATCACCGACCACATCGCCGTGCTGCGTCCGCACGCCTGGATGATGCTCGGTCACTGTGCAGGATTGCGATCGAGCCAGCAGCTTGGCGACTACGTGCTGGCGCATGCGTACGTGCGCGAGGACCATGTGCTCGACGAGGAGTTGCCGGTGTGGGTGCCGATTCCCGCGCTCGCGGAAATCCAGCTCGCGCTCGAGCAGGCGGTGGCCGATGTCACGGGCTTCAAGGGTGCGCAGCTCAAGCGCATCATGCGCACGGGCACGGTCGCGAGTACCGACAACCGCAACTGGGAGCTGCTGCCGGGCAACGAGCCGCAGCGCCGTTTCAGCCAGAGCCGCGCCGTCGCACTCGACATGGAAAGCGCCACCATCGCGGCGAACGGCTTTCGCTTCCGCGTGCCCTACGGCACATTGCTTTGCGTGAGCGACAAGCCATTGCACGGCGAGATCAAGCTGCCCGGAATGGCCAACGAGTTCTATCGCCAGCGTGTCGACCAGCATTTGCGCATCGGCATGCGCGCGATCGAAATCCTCAGGAGCGAAGGCAGCCAGCGCCTGCATTCGCGCAAGCTGCGCGCGTTCGACGAAGTGGCGTTCCAGTAGGAGCCGACGTGCCTGCGCCCGTCGTCGCCTTCTATGGCGACTCGATCACCACCGGCACGCATTCGGCCGAGCCCTTCGACTGGCTGCCCGCCGGATGGCACCCTTCGCCCGTGCGGCACATGGCGCAGCTCGCGAGCTTCACGCCCATCGACTACAGCTACGACGGCGCGAGCAGCCGCGATGCGTCGATCAAGCCCGACGAGAGCACGCTGGTCGTCATTCGCTTCGGCGTTGCCGATTGCGTGCACGGGCTCACGCCTGAGGAGTTTGGTGAGAACATCGCTCGCCTCGTCACTGAAGCTCGCGCAGTGGGCAAGCGCGTGCTGCTCACCGGGCTGACGCACGCGGGCGATGTGGACACCGCGCCGCTCGATCGCGCGATGCGCGAATGCGCGGCGTCGCTGGGCGTTCCTTTCGTCGATGTTCATGCATTGCCGTTCGGCGAGGGAGATCTTGCCGACGGCATTCACCCTGCGGAGGGTTATTCGAGGCGCGTCGGGGAATCTGTCGCGGCGGCGATCGGCGCAATGGTGTGAGGGCCGTGCGGTTTCGCGCCGGCCACATCCATCGTCGCCCGCATGACGCATCCCGTCGTCGAGTTCGTGCAGAAGATCTCTTTCATCTGCGCGCCGCCGAACGCGAGGTTGGTGATCGATTCGCCCGGTGCTGCGCGCAGCACCTCGACCGGCTCGGCGCGTGCGTTGAGCACCCACACATAAGCCAGCCCCGGGTTCGCGACGAGCAAGCGACCCGACGTATCCATCGCAAGACCGTCCGGCCCGCTCGGTCCGTACGACGTGAAGAACTGGCCCGCCTTGCTCACGCTGCCATCGGCCAGCAGCGGCATGCGCCACACGCAATTGCCGCGCGTGACGGCAACGAAGAGGAAACGTTCGTCGGGTGACAGCACGATGCCGTTCGGGCTCGGCACGTTGGCGAGAAGCATGTCCAGGCGACCGTCGGGCGCGAGGCGATACACGCGTCCCGTCGGATCGTGCAACCCCGTCTGGCCCTGGTCGGTGAAGTACAGATTGCCGCGGCTGTCGAACGTCAGGTCGTTCACGCCTTTGAAGCGCTCGCTGTTGCGGCGTTCGAGAAAAGGCTTCACGACACCCGTGCGCACATCGAGCAGCATGAGCCCGTTGCGATAGTCGGTGACGAGAAGCTCGTGCGGCGAGAAGAACTTCATGCCGTTCGGCTCGCCGTTCCATTCACCCGCCACATCCCATTTGCCACGCGGATCGATGCGGAACACCCGGCCCCAAGGAATGTCGGTGACGTAGAGATTGCCCGCGTCGTCGAACACCGGCCCTTCGAGGAAAGAATCTGCGAGACGCCCCCCCTGGTTCGCGTCGGCCCACGCGCTGCGCTGGCCGGTGCGGCGGAACTTCGCGGGCATCGAGGAGAACACCTCGAGTTCGCGGACGACGGGCGGGTTCAGCAGGAACATCGCAGGATTATTGGCGTTCGAACGATGCGTTGGCAGCGATCTTGCCCCAGAAGGCCGTGCTGTCCTTGAGCATCCTGCCGAACTCCGCAGCACCCACTTCGCGCGGCTGCGCGCCCATGTTCTGCGCGAACTTCACCATGTCGGGCGTCGCCATGGCCTTGGCAACTTCCGTCTGCAGGCGATCGATGACAGCAGGAGGCGTTCCCTTCGGGGCCCACAGGCCCGTCCAGTTCACGACACCGTCCCACTTCACGCCGGCTTCGCGGAAGGTGGGCACGTTCGGCAGCGCCGCAAGCCGCTTGTCGCCGCTGATCGCGAGCAGGCGCATCCTGCCGCCTTGCACCTGGCCCATGAGGCCGGTGGTGGA
>DATJJL010000292.1:0-3408 GCA_035492155.1 Ramlibacter sp.
CTCGCGCATGTCGGAAGAACTGGTGATCTGGATGAGCCCCGCGTCGGCTTCATCGATATCGCCGATCGCTTCTGCACCGGCTCGTCCATCATGCCGCAGAAGAAAAATCCCGACGTCCCCGAGCTCGCGCGCGGCAAGGCCGGGCGTGTCGCGGGCGATCTCATGTCGCTGCTGATGCTCATGAAGGGCCAGCCGCTCGCCTACAACAAGGACAACCAGGAAGACAAGGAGCCGCTCTTCGACGCCGTGGACACGCTGCGCGATACGGCGCGCATCTTCGTCGACATGATGGGCGGCATCACTGTCAATGCGCAGGCGATGGAGCAAGCCGCGCTCAAGGGCTACGCGACGGCGACCGATCTCGCGGACTACCTCGTGAAGAAGGGCCTTCCCTTCCGCGACGCGCACGAGACCGTGGCGAAGGCAGTGAAGGCCGCTCTCGAGCACAGCGTCGATTTGTCGGAGCTGCCGCTGACGGTGCTGCAGCAATTCAATTCGCAGATCGGCAAGGACGTGTACGGCTGCCTGTCGCTGCGCGGTTCGCTCGACGCACGCAACGTGCTCGGCGGCACGGCGCCTGCGCAGGTGCGCGCGCAGGTCGAACGGCATCGTGCGCGGCTGGCTGGCTAGACGAGACCCGGTTCGGGAACTTCACTTCCTTCGTTGTCACTCACGAACCGTTGAGCCGCCAAGCCGGCTGCACCGGGAGAACAGCGAATGGACATCGGTCCGGTCAGAGTGATTAGAGTGGAAGAGCGTCCGCCCCCATTGGCGGCCGGGCCGAGGATTTCGTCGACGGTCCGCAGCGAGCTGCGCTTCATTCAACCGATTCCCCTGGCCATCGGCCCTCGCTCTTGCTTGAGTGCCGGTGCGCCACCCACAACGGCGGATGCCGCGCATTGGTGTCGCTCGATGAGGAGCGACCTGGCCAGTTACCTCGACGACAGAATGAAGTTGCGAGTTCTGCAGGCCGAGCGGAACGAACTCGAGTCAACTCCCCGAGGAAATGGACTGCACGAATTGGAGTTGGCCCTGGTCGAGGACGAGATATCGGACCTTTCAGCGGCGAATCTTGGAGTGACTAAACATCGACTGCAGGAAGGAGACCGCAGCGGACAACGCTTTGCCGGCCTGGTCCGTTGGGAGCTGACCAGCAAACGCAACCCGCAGTCCATGTTCGAGGCAGTTGCGTTGTACCTGGTGAATCACGAACTTGAAAAAGACGAAAACGCCATGGCCAGGAAGTTCATCGTGGCGTGCGATGGATTGCTTCGGCCCGACGCCACCGGGGAAATGCGGTCGAAAGCCCATGCTTCAATGAATGAGGTCAGGTCTGCAGAGGTTCTTTCGGCTGATGACCTCCAGTACCTGCGCGTGCACAGGCGGACGCTGACGGGAGATTCGCTGATCGTGTTCCTGCGCGACGCTGCCGAGCGCCGAATTCTCGACAAGGTGCTGCAAAGCCATCGGCTGTCCTGATTTACCGGCAGTGTCCGACAGCGCACCCGAGTGCTGCGCTCCACGATTGGAGAATGGCTCTTCGATGGTTCGCACTTTTGGCTCTGGCCTCGCTCGCGGCGTGCGCGAACCCGGGTGCGCCACAGACTGCCGCCATGGGCGCCGGCCCGTCGTGCGACTTGCGCATCGACATCGGCGCCGACCACAGCTGCCCCGTGCGGCACGTCGCCCCCGACGAGGGCGAGCAGCTCATCACCAACGGCACGCATACCCACGACTAAGGTGCGATTGAGCAAATTTCCGGGCGTCCGGAATTTCGCTCAACCGTGCCGCTGGCTGAGCGGCTAGGATTCGCTCTCCCCAGAGGAGACAAGAATCGTGGCTGTCATCACCTGCATCGAAGACCTGCGCGTGCTCGCGCAAAAGCGCGTGCCCCGGATGTTCTACGAATACGCCGACGTCGGCTCGTGGACCGAGAGCACCTACAAGGCGAATGAAGCGGATTTCGACGACTGGCTGTTTCGCCAGCGCGTGGCCGTCGACATCGACAAGCGCAGCACGCGCACGAAGATGATCGGCCAGGATGCTGCGATGCCGGTTGCGCTCGCACCTGTGGGCCTCACCGGCATGCAGCACGCGGATGGCGAAATTCTCGCGGCGCGCGCGTGCAAGAAATTCGGCGTGCCCTTCACGCTGTCGACGATGAGCATCTGCTCGCTGGAGGACGTGGCGCAGGGCACGGACGGCCATCCGTTCTGGTTCCAGCTCTATGTGATGCGCGACCGCGATTTCATCAACAGCCTGATCGACCGCGCAAAGGCCGCCAATTGCTCGGCGCTGGTGCTCACGCTCGATCTGCAGATCATCGGCCAGCGACACAAGGACTTGAAGAACGGCCTGTCGACGCCGCCCAAGCCCACGCTTGCGAACCTGATCAACCTAGCGACCAAACCCGCGTGGTGCCTGGAGATGCTGGGCACGAAGCGCCGCGACTTCGGCAACATCGTCGGCCACGTGAAAGGCGTGACGGACATGGGCTCGCTCGGCGAATGGACGGCGCAGCAGTTCGACCCGACGCTCACGTGGAAGGACGTGGAGTGGATCAAGAACCGCTGGGGCGGCAAGTTGATCCTGAAAGGCATCCAGGACGTCGAAGACGCGAAGCTCGCCGTCGAAACGGGCGCGGACGCGATCATCGTTTCCAACCACGGCGGCCGCCAGCTCGATGGCGCGCAGTCGTCGATCAACGCGCTGCCCGATGTCGTCGATGCGGTGGGCAGCAAGATCGAGGTGCACATGGACGGCGGCATCCGCTCGGGCCAGCACGTGCTCAAGGCGATGGCGCTCGGCGCGAAGGGCACGTACATCGGTCGTGCTTTCGTTTACGGCCTGGGCGCGATGGGCGAAGAAGGCGTGACCAAGGCGCTGCAGATCATCCACAAGGAGCTCGATCTTTCGATGGCTTTCTGCGGCCGCACGGACATCAACTCGGTCGATCGAAGCATCCTGATGAAAAGGCGCTGAGCCTCGATTCACAATGCGGGTGTGAGCCCCATCCGCCGTATCGCGCACCTGGACATGGACGCGTTCTTCGCGTCCGTGGAGCTTTTGCGCTATCCGCAACTCAAGGGGCTGCCGGTGGTGATCGGCGGCGGGCGGCGGCGCGTCGACGAGATGGTGCGCGAGCGGTTTTCCGATGTTCCGATTTCGCAGATTCCGGCCGATGCCTTCCCGCTGCTGAAAGACTACGTAGGCCGCGGTGTGATCACCACGGCCACGTATCCGGCGCGCCAGTTCGGCGTCGGCTCCGCGATGGGCATGATGAAGGCAGCCAAGCTGTGCCCGCAGGCCATCGTGCTGCCGGTGGACTTCGACGAGGTGCGCAGGTTCTCGCGACTTTTCAAGTCGACGATCGCGGAGGTCGCGCCGCTGGTCGAGGACCGCGGCATC
>DATJJL010000293.1:0-4351 GCA_035492155.1 Ramlibacter sp.
GGCGTGCGCGCGGTGCTCGCGTGCGGCTTCGAACGCATCCACCGCTCGAACCTCATCGGCATGGGCATCCTGCCGATCGAGCTGCCGCAGGGCATGCACCCCGACACACTGCGCATCGAATGCGGCGATCGCATCACCGTCAAAGCTGCGGTCGATACGCTGGGCGTGCGCACGAGCGTGCCTGTCACCATCGCGCGGCGCGACGGCAGCGAAGAGAAATTCGAAGGCCGTGCCGCCGTCGAGACGCGGCTGGAGCTCGACCTTTTGCGCCAAGGCGGCGTGATGCCGATGATCCTCAAACGCACAGTCGCCGGGGCGATTCGAAACTGATTTAATAACCGCTCCAGCCCGACCGGGGCTAGCAGGAGCAGGCATGACCTATCTGGAAACGCGCCGCCACGAGCTGCGCAAACGCCGCCTTCTCATGGTGGACGGCAACCTCACCCTCAACTCGCAAATGCTGGACGCAGGAGCCAGTGCGCGCGCGTACGACGGCGGCTACTGGGGCTTCGCATCGTCGAACGATGCAAGCACTGCAGGCATCGATCGCGTCACGGCCGAGGCGCGGCGCAACGCGCAGGCGATGGGACGCTTCGGCGCGAAGGACGCGCTGCCGCTGCCCGAGGGCACGTACCGCGGCGAGCATGTGTTCAAGGGCCGCCCGGCGATCGGGCAGGACGAATGCGTCGAGCGCATGGCCGAACTGTCTGCGTGGTGCAAGAAGCGCTACCCCGATCTCAAGTCGGCGCGCGTGCTGCTGTCGGACGAGCATCACAGCAAACGGCTTTCCACCAGCACGGGCAGCGAGGTGCTGAGCAGCATCCAGCGCGCCCTGGCGTACTTCACTTTCACGGCGATCGGTGCCGACGGCGCGCCGGTGGAAATCATGCATGTGATCAGCGGCAAGGGCAGCCTCGCCGATCTCGACCTTTCGCCCGACGCGCTCGCGGCGCAGCTCGACGAGGTGCACGGCCATCTGTGCGCAAAACGCGAGGCCGTCGCTGCACGCGGCGGCGAACACACGCTGGTGCTCGCGCCCGAGCTCGCGGGCATGCTCGCGCACGAGGCGATGGGCCATCCGTGCGAGGCGGATCTCGTGCTCGGCGGCGCCGTCACGCGCGACCTCGTCGGCCAACGCGTGGCGAGCGATCTTGTGACGATGATCGACGTCGCGAACACCTTCCAGGGCGAGGAGGTGATGGTTCCCGTCTACGCCGACGACGAAGGCATGCCGGCGAGCGATGCGACGCTGATCAAGAACGGCATCCTCACCGAGTTCATGAACAGCCGCGAGACGGCCGCGAAGATGGGCATTCGCCCGACCGGCAGCGCGCGTGCGTACCTGCCATCCGACGAGCCGCTGATTCGCATGCGCAACACAGTCATCGTGCCGGGCAAGTCGAAGCTGGGCGACATGATCGCCGGTGTCGACAACGGCTACTACCTGATGAAGACGGGCAACGGCCAGGCCGATTCGACGACCGAGTTCATGTTCGGCATCTCGCTGGCGTACGAGATCAGGGACGGCAAGCTGGGCCGCGCGATTCGCGACACCACCGTGTCGGGCTCGGCGATCAAGGTGCTGCAGTCGGCCGACGCGGTGTCCGACGACTTGTACTGGAACTGCAGCGGCTACTGCGGCAAGAAGCAGCCGATGGTCGTCTCCATGGGCGGCCCGGCCTTGCGCGTGCGCGCTCACCTCGGAGGTGAATGATGGCCACGACGACGAAGATCGACCTTCACGACGCCGCAGCGCAGGCGCTTGCTCGCATGCGCGATGCGGGCTTCGACCACGCGCAGGTGACGGCCGGCCACACGAAGCTGGATGAACTCGCCGTCGCGCACAACGACCCGACGATGCTGCGCACCACCGAAGGCTACAAGCTTGCGCTGCTGGGCATCGTGGACGGCCGCGTCGCGAGCACCGAGCTCACGCAACTCGAGCCCGATGCGGTGCGCGAGCGCATTGCGCAGCTGTTCGCGGATGCACGATCGGCGCCGCAGGACGAGGCGAATGCGGTGTCCAGCGGCCAGCACGCACGCATCGTGCAAGGTCCGCAGGAAAGCGATCGCGACTTGCTCGCGGCGAAGACGCGCGAGCTGCTGGAGTTTCGCCGGCGCGAGACGCCGAAGATGATGGTCGACGAAGCGAGCGTGTGTCATCAATGGCGCCGCTCGCACACGCTGACGACCGGCGGCAGCGATCTCGCGGCGAGCGTGGGCTGCTATGCCATGAGCCTGTTCGGCACGGCGCGCGAAGGCAGGAAATCGAGCTCCTTCAATGCCGTGAGCGGCGTGGCCGACGAGCTCGCATCGCGGCCCGCGCAAGAGTATTTCGGCATCTCGCGGATGCTGCGCGACACGCAGCAGCAGATCGAAACGCGGCCCCTCGGCTCGAAGTTCGTCGGCGACGTCGTGTTCACGCCTGCGGCTGTCGAGGATCTGCTCGGCTGGTTGCTCGGCCAGATATCGGACACGCAGCTCATTGCGGGCAGCTCGCTGTACAGGCAAAGCGTGGGGCAGGCGATCGCGTCGCCGCTGCTCGCGATCGGGAGCCGCTTCGACGCGCCGGGTGTCGCCGCGATTTCCGGCGACGCTTTCGCCACGCCTGCCGTGACGCTCGTCGAAGGCGGCAAGCTGCTCGCGCTCACGCCAACGCTGTACGGCAGTCGCAAGACGGGCATTCGCCACGTGCCCACGGCAGGCGGCTGGGAGATTGCCGCAGGCACAACGCCGTTGCCCGACCTGGTCGGCGGGGTGAAGCGCGGCGCCATCGTCGGTCGCCTGTCGATGGGCATGCCCGCGGCCAACGGCAACTTCTCGGGCGTGATCAAGAACAGCTTCGCCATCGAAAACGGCGAGCAGGGCCACGCCCTGGCCGAGACGATGATCGCGGGCAACATGGCGCAGATGCTCAAGGACATCGCCGCTGTGAGCCGCGAAACGATCGACAGCGGTGCGCGTCAGCTGCCGTGGATTCGCATTGCGAACCTGCACTTCTCGTGAAGGCGAAGTCCGACAGCCGGGGTGCCCTGCCTCCGGCTGCGGCGGCCTTTCCCGGTGCCTATCCTGATTCCGGAGGTACAGCACCATGATCCGGAAACTCTCCTCGGGCGAATACCGCCTTTACTCGCGCAAGACCGACCCCAAGACCGGCAAGCGTCGCAATCTTGGAACGTTCAAGAGCCGTGCGGCGGCCGAGTCGCACGAGCGGGCTGTGCAGTATTTCAAGCACCACGGCTAGCCGGGTGAGTCCTCAGGGGCCGGCAAGGTCCTGTTTCACGGATTAAGTTGTGCGCAATTTAATCGGACGCTATAATTCAATCCATGCCGACCCGCCACCCCGACCCTGCCGCGATGCTCAAGCTGGACAACCAGCTTTGCTTTGCGCTGTATTCGGCATCGCTTGCGATGACCAAGCTCTACAAGCCGCTGCTCCATGACATCGGGCTCACCTACCCGCAATACATCGTCATGCTCGCACTGTGGGAGCGCGACGGTGTCATGGTCTCCGAGCTCGGCGAGCGTTTGTCGCTCGATTCAGGCACGCTCACGCCGCTGCTCAAGCGGCTCGAAGCAGCGGGCTTCGTCTCGCGCGTGCGCGATATTCAAGACGAGCGGCGCGTGCACATCACGCTCACCGCCGCCGGTCGCAGGCTGAAATCGAAGGCCCAAAAAATCCCGGCCTGCATCGTCGCGGCCACCCAGTGTTCGTTGTCCGAGATCGTTGGCCTCACGCGCGAGCTGCGCGATTTGCGCGATCGACTCGCGGCCTGAACTCTTCACGCACTCCCATCCACCCACCCGCAAGGAAAGAAAGAAAAATGGAAAAGCTCGACAAGGTTCTCTACACGGCACGCGTGCACACCACCGGCGGCCGCGACGGCAATTCGAAGTCCGACGACGGCAAGCTCGAAGTGCGCCTGACGCCGCCCGCGATGAACGGCCCGGGCACGAACCCCGAGCAGCTTTTCGCTGCAGGCTATTCGGCTTGCTACATCGGCGCGCTGAAGGCGGTGTCCGGGAAGATGAAGGTGCAGCTTCCGGCCGACCTCGCCGTCGACGCGGAAGTGGACCTCGGCCCGATCCGCGAAGGCGCCGCATACGGCATCGGCGTGCGCATGAAGATCAGCCTGCCCGGCATGGACCGCGCCCAGGCGCAGCAACTGATAGCCGCCGCCCACCAGGTGTGCCCGTACTCGAACGCCATCCGCGGCAATATCGACGTGGAGTTGACGCTGGTTTAACAGCCGCAAGCGGGGAGGGCGACAATCCCGCATGACTTCGCAAGACCCTCATCCGTACGGCGCGCTGGGACCGGACATCGTGCAGGACGCGCTCGCCAGCATCG
>DATJJL010000294.1:0-3572 GCA_035492155.1 Ramlibacter sp.
TCCATGCGATCGGCAGCTCGAAGGCTTGCGCGAAAGCGGCGTTCGCCATCTCGCCCGCGAGCTTCACGATGCGCGCGGCAGGGATGCCGGTGATCACAGATGCCCATTGCGGCGTGCAGCTGTGCACGCGCTCCTTGAGCAATTGATACGCCGTCGCGACCCGCGTGCCATCGGGCAATGTGTAGTGGCCTTCGAGCGCGGCGTCGACGCCATCCGCCACGCCTTGCGGATACGCGGCGATCGCGCGTCCGCTCGCACGGTCCCACACGAGCTTGTTGTGCGGATTGCGTCCATCGCCCGGCGGGCCGGCGGCAGGATCGAATGCGAAGAGTCCTTCGCGCTCGCCCTCGTCCAGCACGACGAGTTGCGGCGCATTCGTGAATCGCTTGAGAAACGCATGATCGACTTGCTCGGTGCGAACGAGCTCGTGCAACAGCGCCATCAGCAGCGCGCCATCGGTGCCGGGCTTGATGGGGATCCATTCGTGCGCGATGGCGGAGTAGCCCGTGCGCACAGGGTTGATCGAGATGAAGCGGCCGCCGTCTCGCTTGAACTGGCCGATGGCGGCCTTCAGCGGATTGCTGTGGTGGTCCTCCGCCGTGCCGAGCATCACGAACAGCTTCGTGCGTTCGAGATCGGGGCCGCCGAATTCCCAGAAGCTGCCGCCCACCGAATAGATCATGCCCGCAGCCATGTTCACGGAGCAGAAGCCCCCGTGCGCAGCGTAGTTGGGCGTTCCGAACTGACGTGCGAACAGGCCCGTAAGCGCCTGCATCTGGTCGCGGCCGGTGAAAAGCGCGAACTGCTTCGGATCCGTCGCTCGAATGCGTGCGAGCCGCTCTTCGAGAATGCCAAGCGCGCGGTCCCACGAGATCGGCTCGAATTCGCCGGCGCCGCGTTCGCTGCCTGGCTTGCGCAGCAGCGGCTGCGAAAGCCGCGCGGGCGACTGCTGCTTCATGATTCCCGACGAGCCCTTGGCGCAGATCACGCCCTTGTTCAGCGGATGGTCCGGGTTGCCGTCGATGTACCGCACCTCGCCGTCGCGCAGGTGCACGCGGATGCCGCAGCGGCAGGCGCACATGTAGCAGGTGGTCTTTTTCACCTCCACGTGCGCGCCCGGGGCTGCCGGCGCCAGCGGATCTTGAAGCGGCTTGGAGGAAAAGGGATTCCGCATCGCCGCCATCGTAGGTGTTTCGCCTGATCGGCTCAGTGGATAATTCCGCTTTGTATGACCGAAAAAACAGATCAGCGCCTGCGGCTCACCTTGCGACAGCTCGAGGTGTTCGCCGCCGTGGCCCGCGGCGGCACCACCCGCGCTGCGGCCGAGGTCGTTTCCCGTTCCCAGTCGGCGGCGAGCAATGCGCTGAGCGAGCTGGAAGGCGTGTTGGGCGCGCACCTGTTCGATCGCATCGGCAAGAAGCTCGTCATCAACGAGAACGGCCGGGCTCTGCTTGCACACGCGGCCAACATCATCGAGGAAGCGCAGGAAGCCGAGGCGCTTTTCACAGCCGCGCACGCGGCGCCGCTGCGGCTCGCGTCGAGCTACACCATCGGCGAGTACGTGCTGCCGGAGCTGATCGCGAGCTGGAAGCAATCGCATCCGAAGGTGCGCGTGCGCCTGCAGATTGCGAACACGCACGATGTCTTCGATGCGGTCGAATCTTTCACGGCGGACATCGGTTTCATCGAGGGCACGCACACGCATCCGGATCTCACGGTGCGCCGCTGGCGCACCGACGAATTCGCCATCGTCGCTTCACCCCACCATCCGCTCGCGGGACGAAAGGCGACAGCGCGCATGCTGCAGCAGGCCACCTGGGTTCTGCGTGAGCCCGGATCGGGCACGCGCGAGGCCGCCGACCGCTGGCTCATTTCCAACCTTGCGCATGTCGAGGTCGAGCTCGAGCTCGGCAGCAACGAAGCGGTCAAGCGCGCCGTGGGCTCCGGCATCGGCCTGGGTTGCCTTTCGCGGCTCGCCATCGAGGATGCGCTGGCGCAAGGCTGGCTGGTGGAGCTCGCCACGTCGCTGCCGCCGATGTCGCGCACGCTCGCGATCGTGCGGCACCGCGCGCGCAAGCCCGGCCCCGCCGCCGAGGATTTTCTCAAGCACTGCATCAAAAGCGCCTAGGCGATGTGCAGCTTGGCCGTGTCCTTCACTTCCTCGATGACGGCGTAGGTGCGCGTCTCCCGCACGCCCGGCAGTTGCCAGAGCACCGTGCCTGCGAATGCGCGGTAAGCCTCCATGTCGGCAACGCGTGTCTTGACCAGGTAGTCGAAGCCGCCGGCGACCATGTGGCACTCGAGGATTTCCGGGCGAACCTGCACCGCCGCGCGGAACTGGTCGAACACGTTCTCCGTGGTGCGGTCGAGCAATACCTCGATGAAGACGAGCAGGCCCGCACCGAGCAGCTTGGGGTTGAGCCGCGCCTCATAGCCGACGATGTAGCCCTCGCGCGTGAGCCGCTGCACGCGCGCAAGCACAGCAGTGGGCGAGAGTGCGACGGCCTCGGCCAGCTTGAGATTCGAAATCCGCCCATCGTCTTGCAGCTGGGCAAGGATGCGACGGTCGAGGCGGTCCAGGTCTTCGAGTCGCGGCACGGTAGTGAATCCTTCGCCGAAAGGCACTGTAAACGAAGCAATATGCTAGCGGAGATGCTGATCATGGCGGCATGAGCTCCTCAGTTGCCCCGCCGTTCTCCGCTTTCTTCCAGCCGTCACTGCAGGCGCAGACCACCTTGCGACAGGCCATCACGTCTGCATGGCGAACTCCCGAGCCGCAGGCGGTGGCACTCGTCGCGCAAGGCGCGCGGCTGCCGAACCGCATCCGCACCACCGCGCACGAGCTGGCCTTGCGTATCGCGACGAACCTGCGCAGGCGCGAAGCTTCGGCCGGGCGTGCCGGCATCGTGCAGAACTTGCTGCAGGAGTACGCGCTGTCGTCGCAGGAGGGCATCGCGCTGATGTGCCTGGCCGAAGCGCTGCTGCGCATTCCCGATGCTGCGACGCGCGATGCGCTGATCCGCGACAAGATTTCGCAGGGCCAATGGCAGGCGCACCTGGGCAAGAGCCCGTCCCTCTTCGTCAATGCAGCGACGTGGGGCATGCTCATCACCGGCAAGCTGGTCGCGACCCACAGCGAGTCGGGCCTTTCCTCAGCGATCGGACGCATGGTGGCCATGGGTGGCGAGCCATTGATCCGCAAGGGCGTGGACATGGCAATGCGGATGATGGGCGAGCAGTTCGTCACCGGCGAGACGATCGGCGAGGCATTGAAGAACGCACGCGCGCGCGAAGCAGAGGGCTTCACGTATTCGTTCGACATGCTGGGCGAGGCAGCCATGACGGGCGACGACGCGAAGCGCTATCTCGCGGAATACGAAAGAGCGATCCATGCCATCGGCGCGGCGTCGGCAGGCCGCGGCATCTACGACGGCCCCGGCATCTCCATCAAGCTCTCCGCCTTGCACCCGAGGTACAGCCGCGCGCAGGCGGACCGCGTGATGAATGAGCTTTATCCCGCGCTCGTGCAACTGAGTCTTCTCGCGAAGCGATACGACATCGGCCTGAACATC
>DATJJL010000295.1:0-6808 GCA_035492155.1 Ramlibacter sp.
AAGACACTCGACGAAGCGCGCAAGCTCGCTGCGCAATCGCTCGAAGCGGCGGAAGGCGATCTCGACTACGCATCGGGACGATTCGTCGTGAAGGGCACCGATCTTGCGATCGACCTCTTCGACCTCGCGAAGCAGCAGCCCGCCGGCCGCATCCATGTCGAGAGCACGACGACGGTGTCCGGCCCGAGCTGGCCGAACGGATGCCACGTGTGCGAAGTCGAGATCGATGCCGCGACAGGCGCAGTGCAGGTCGTGAAGTATTCGAGCGTGAACGACGTAGGCCGCGTGGTGAACCCGATGATCGTGCGCGGCCAGCTCGACGGCGGCGCGGTGCAAGGCATCGGGCAGGCGCTGTGCGAAGGCGTGGTGTACGACGCGGAAAGCGGCCAGCTTCTGACCGGCACGCTGATGGACTACAGCGCGCCGCGTGCGGACATCGTGGCCTGCGACTTCGTCACCGAGATGAACGAAACCGTGCCATGCACGAACAACCCGCTTGGCGTGAAAGGCGTGGGCGAGCTCGGCACCATCGGTGCGACACCGTGCATCGTCAACGCCGTTGCCGATGCATTCGCGCGCGCCGGCAAGGCCGATGCCGCACGAACGCTGCGGATGCCGCTTACGCCCCCGAGGGTGTGGCAGGACCTGAACGCATCCACGCCCGCGCCTCGTTGAGGTCGGTGAAGGTACGCAGTTTCAAGCCCGACTTCTGCGCGGCGCGTTCGCTGTTGCCGCTGCGCAGCTCGGCGGGCACCACGGTGGCCATGCGTGTAAGAAAGCCAAGGCGCTCGGCAATGAAGACACCCAGCTGCAGGTGCTCGGTGAAGCTGAGTGCCTGCTGCACTTCCAGCAAGTCGATCAGCACGAACTGGCGCTGCTCGTCGCTGCAGATCGTCGCGATCATGGTCGCGAAGCCCTTCAAGTCCGCAAGCGTGGCTTCGCCGCGGCCCTTGACCACGAGCAGCTTATCCTCACGAGAGATGGAGACATCCAGCGGCATGCGCGCACTGTAATCTCAGAAGGCCCAGAAAGGACCGATACCTGCGGGTGTCGTCGCACCTGCTATCGCGACGAAGACAGTGCGGCCGAAAAAGAACGGCAGCCCCCAGTCGAATGATTTGCCCAGGCCTGCGGGACTGCCGCCCACAGGCGCAGCCGTCGCGGAGCTGGAGATCGACTGGAATCCTTCGATGGAGAAGCTCACGGTGGCAGACACCCCCGTCGCGGAGGTCACGATCGCCGAAAGTGTTTGCGCAGTCGCCGGGCAGTAAAAGCCGCCGAAGCACTGCGGCATGCTCGCGTCGGGGAAGAAGAGCGCGTTCGAGCCCGTATCGAAGAACGCCGTGTAGCGCGTGCCGTTGTACGTGGTCTGGACGCTGCCGCTGGAATTGGCCGCGAAGACCGTCGCATTGCCAAGCTGGTTGTTCGAGCGCGTGCCGACGCCGAACGTCAATGTGCCCGTCACCGTCGACGCTCCTGTCAAGGGCACGGCCGGAAGCGAGATCACTGCGCCGTTGTTGTCGGTCGCGAAGTAGGCGATCGGGTTCGTCACTTGCGACGCCAGCGGCGCGGTGCTTGCAGCGCAGGTGGATGCATCGCAGCCGTAATAGAGGCTTGACGATGCGGTGACCGCGCAGCCCGCGCCGCAGTCCTGCGCGAACGCGCCGATGCCCAGGATGCCTTTGGTGCTGGCGCCCACGCCGAAGTTGCCGCCCAGGCTCGAGCACGCGCGCGGCGCCGGTGCGATCGAGCTGTCGTTCACCACCTGCACCGGCAGAGCCGATGCGCTTTCGCCGCCGACGCGCACATCGGCCGAGCGCACGGAACCCCACGCGACGCCGCTCGCAAACGGCGCGCATTCGGCGAGTGTGTTGCCGGCGGGCGCAGTGAGTTTCGGCAACGCCATCGACGCATTGAGCGCGGACGCCGCGATGCGCAGGCCGAACGATCCGGTGTCGACCAGCACGTGGTCGATGTCCTGGCAGGTGGACGTGCCGGGCACGCACACCGTGACGGTGACGAATGGATTGTTGAATGCGCGCCCGTCGGTGCCGCCGTCGACGGTGATTGCGACGACATTCGCTTCACCGCTGGTGGACCCGCCGCCGCTCGTGACCGGCGGGGCGGAGCTGCCCGCGGTGGGAGCCGGTGTCGCCGGAGCGGGTGAGCCGCCACCGCCGCAAGCGGCGAGGGCAAGGGCGATCGTCAGTGCAGCAAGAAGGAATCGAATGATGCGCATCGCGTGGTGCGGGGCATCATAGACGAGGGCCCAAGGATGAGATATATCAATCCACGAAGAAATCGGGGATGAATTTTTTCGTGCCGGGCTTCACGGAGTACTTGTCGAGATCGGTCACGCCGTGCGCGGCAAGCAGCTCATCGTCGATGAAGAAGTTGCCGGTGTTCGCCGAAGGGCTGGTGAGGATGAAGTACGCGGCATCGGAAAGGATCTCGGGTTTGCGGCACAGGTCGGTGTCCACGCCCGGGATCATCTGCAGCGCGGCCGTCGCGATCGCAGTGCGCGGCCACAGGCTGTTGACCGCGATGCCGAGCTTCGCGAATTCGCCCGAGTGACCGAGCGTGCACATGCTCATGCCGTACTTCGCCATCGTGTACGCCGTGTGCGGCGCGAACCAGTGCTGCTTCATCGACAGCGGCGGCGACATGTTGAGCACGTGCGGATTGCGCCCCGCCGCCGCTGACTTCTTCAGCTCGGGCAGGCAGGCCTGCGTGCACAGGTAAGTGCCGCGCGCGTTGATCCCGTTCATCAGGTCATAGCGCTTCATCGGCGTGTGCTCGGTGTCGGTGAGGCTGATGGCGCTGGCGTTGTTCACCAGGATGTCGATGCCGCCGAACTCGGCCGCGCCTGCTGCGACTGCGCGAAGCACGGCTTCTTCCTCGCGGATGTCCACGGCAAGCGGAAGCGCACGGCCGCCTGCTGCATGGATCTCCTCGGCCGCGGTGTAGATCGTGCCGGGCAGCTTGGCGTTCGGCTCCGTGGTCTTTGCGACGATCACGATGTTCGCGCCATCGGCCGCGGCGCGCTTCGCGATCGCAAGGCCGATGCCGCGCGACGCGCCGGTGATGAACAAGGTCTTGCCTTTGAGGCTCATGATTTTTTTCCCAATTCCGCAGTGGTTTTCATCAACCGATTGATCAACAGGTCGATGAACGCCTTGTCGAAGCAGTTCTGCAATTCGTCGGTGGCGCTGTGCAGCGCCTGGTTCAAGATTTCGAGCACGAGCACCGCCGTGTCCGCGACGGCCGTGGCTGTGCGCGTGGGTTCGTCGCGGCGCAGGTAGGCCATCTCGCCAAGCGTCACGCCGGCATCCAGCGTAGCGACTTTCGAGCCGCCGCGCGACACCGCCACCTGCCCTTGCAGCAGCATGAAGAACGATTCACCCGTCGTGCCTTCTTCCATCAGCACCGTGCCGGCCGGGCGCAGCGACAACATGCCCAGCCGCAGCGTCTCCCACAGCACCGCATCGGGAAAGCCCGCGAAGAAAGGCAGCTGCCGCATGCGCGCGAACGCATCGCCCTCGCGATGCTCGGCCTTGCGTTGCACGAACCCACGACTGACCTGCAGCAGCGAATCGGCGAAGTCCATCCAGCGCTGGAATCGCGCCTCCGGATGCTTGGCCAGCGCACGCATCAGGACGCGGTCGATCTGCTCCGGCAGGCCGGGGCGCAGTGTGCTTGGGAGCGTCGGCTCTTCCTGCGCGATCTTGAAGATCGTGGTGAAGTCCGATTCGCTTTCGAAGGGACGGCGGCCCGTGAGCATTTCGTACGCAACCACGCCTAGCGACCACTGATCGCTTCGCCAGGTGCAGCCATCGTCCTTGACGTGCTCGGGCGACATGTATTGCGGCGAGCCCGCGAATCCCGCGACTTGCGTGACATCGCCTTGCACCGCCATCGCCGTGCCGAAGTCCGTCACCTTCACGTCGCCGTTCGTGCGCAGCATCAGGTTGGCAGGCTTGATGTCGCGATGCACGAGGCCGTGCGTGTGCGCATGATCCAGCGCGCTACAAACTTTGTAGCAGATGTCGAGAACCTGCTCGATCGGCAGCAGGCGGTCGGGCCGCGTGAATTTGGAAAGCGGCGCGCCCTCGAGGTATTCGAGCACGATGTACGGCGGGCTCGCGTCCGCATCGGCGTCGTGCACCGTGACGATGTGCGGATGCTTCAGCTTGCCCGCGAGCAATGCTTCGTTGCGCAGCGAGCGGCGGTAGCGCACCGCTTCGCGCTCTTCCTGCAGAAGGTGCGCATGGATGCGTTTGACTGCGACCTTGCGGTCGTGAAACGGGTCCTGCGCAAGGTACACCGTGCTCGTCGCGCCGCGGCCAAGCTCGCGCAGCACCTTGTACTTGCCGATCGCTTCGGGGAGCTGGGTCGCCGTGGACATGCGCGCATCGTCGCTCATCCATGAGCGCGGCACAAGGTGCGCGATCAGAGCTTGGAGAAATCGGGCTGGCGCTTTGCCATGAAAGCGCCGAAGGCTTCGCGCGCCGCAGGTTCGGTCAGCATGCGCGAGAACGACTGGCCTTCGTCATCCATTTGCGCGAGGACGCGCTCCTGCAGGCCTTTTTTCATGAGCCGCTTGGTTTCGACGAGCGAGCTGATGGGCTTGGCAGCGAGCTTGGCCGCGATCTTTTGCGCATAGGCATTCGCTTCGGTGGGCGGAAGCACGCGATTGACGAGACCGACTTCGAGCGCGGCTTCGGCCATGAAGGGCTCGCCCAGCAGCAACGCTTCGGCGGCGCGGTGATAGCCGAGCATCTGCGGCACGAGCAGGCTCGACGCTGCTTCAGGGCACAGGCCCAGGTTGACGAAGGGCATGGAGAAGGCCGCGTTGTCGCCCGCGTAGACGAGATCGCAATGGAACAGCATCGTGGTGCCGACGCCGACGGCCGGTCCGCACACGGCTGCGAGCAAGGGCTTCGGAAACGTGGCAATGCCGCGCAGGAAGCGGAACACGGGCGAGCCGTTGCCGGCGGGCGGCTTGTTCAGGAAATCGCCGATGTCGTTGCCGGCCGAGAACACCGTCTCGTGGCCTTGAATCAACACGGCGCGCACGTTGCTGTCGGCTGCTGCGCTTGCGAGTGCATCGGCCAGCATGCCGTACATCTGCGACGTGATCGAGTTCTTGCGCTCCAGGCGATTGAACGTGAGCGTCATCACGCCGAGTTCCGTGTTGACGAGGATGTCGTTGCTCATGTCGCGCGTCACTCCTTGAAGTAATAGACCTGGCTGCCCGTTGCGAGCAGTGTGCCGTGCTCGTTCCACAGTTGCGCCGTGTGGTCGAAATAGCCCGCACCGAAACCCTGCCCCTGCGTTTGCCCGAGCAGGTAGCCGCTGCCGGTTTCGCGCAACTGGGCTTCGGTCGCGTGGAAGTATGTCGTCATCGTGATCGTTCCGAGCGGAACGAAGGTCGCGCGGCGCAGCCAGATGCGCGGAAAGAAGATGTCGCTCATCGCCGTGAGCGATGCGAAATCGAGCGGGCGCGGCGGGTTGTCGCGCACCCACAGGCGCGTGCGGCTGTGGCCCTGGTCGCCACCATGCCATTCGCCCGAGATTCCTCCCTCGATGAATCGCATCTCGTAGCGCCTGATCCATTCGACTCTCGACGGCGCTTTTTGCAACTCGACTTCGGATGGACGCGGCACTTGCGGCGCATGCGCCTCTTTCGTGCTCCATGTGTCGCGGCGCACGGCCGTGAGTGCCGTGGCCGTCGTCACCACGGCGCCTTTCTGCTCGATGGTCACGATCCAGTGCTGCGTCGAACGGTTCGTGCGTGCAGGCTTTGCGACAACCTGGAAATCGCCATCCTCCAGCGCCGCCGCGAAATTGACGGTGAGCGCAACAGGATCGCCGAGCCGCTCCGGGTGATCGAGGATCGCCTTCATCACCTGTGCAGCCGTCAGCCCGCCGAATGGGCCGATGAAGTTGCGCCAAGCCGCGTGCGTGCGGCCGTGCGCGACCTTGTCACGCCAATCGAGCGCAATGCCCGCGTCAAACAGATGCTGTTCGGCCAATCAGACCCTCTCGAAGATTCCCGCTGCGCCCTGCCCCATGCCGACGCACATCGTGACCATGCCGTACTTCAGATTCTTGCGGCGAAGCGCGTGCACGACTGTCGCCGACCGGATAGCGCCCGTCGCGCCGAGCGGATGGCCGAGCGCGATCGCGCCGCCCATCGGGTTGACCTTGGTCGCATCGAGTCCGAGCGTGTTGATCACCGCGAGCGATTGCGCGGCGAAGGCTTCGTTCAGTTCGATCCAGTCGAGATCGTCCTGCTTCAATCCTGCGTTTCTCAGCG
The DNA here is from genome assembly GCA_035492155.1 of Ramlibacter sp. Classification (GTDB taxonomy): domain Bacteria; phylum Pseudomonadota; class Gammaproteobacteria; order Burkholderiales; family Burkholderiaceae_C; genus Ramlibacter. The sequence goes on from DATJJL010000295.1 coordinate 6,320, forward strand.
CGGCCGGAATCGCCTCGATCGGGCCGATGCCCATGATGTGCGGCGGCACACCCCGGCTCGCGTAGCTCACGAAGCGCGCGAGCGGTGTGAGTCCGAAGCGCTTCACCGCCGCTTCGCTCGCGAGGATGAGAGCGCCCGCGCCATCGGACGTCTGCGACGAATTGCCCGCCGTCACCGAGCCGCGTGCGGCGAAAACGGTACGCAGTTTCGCGAGGCCTTCGAGCGTCGTGTCGGGGCGCGCGCCTTCGTCGAGGCTCACCTTGCGCGTGGTGATGCCGACCTCGGCGGATGCGAGATCGACATGGCGCTCTTCGACTTCCACTTCGGTCATCTCGTTCGCGAACTCGCCCGCCTTCATCGCCGCGAGCGCCTTCAAGTGCGACTGCAGCGCGAACTGGTCCTGCGCCTCGCGCGGCACCTTCCACTGCTGCGCGACCTTCTCGGCGGTGAGGCCCATGCCGTACGCGATGCCGTAGCTTTCGATGTCGT
>DATJJL010000296.1:0-4964 GCA_035492155.1 Ramlibacter sp.
ATGTCAGCTTGCCGGACGCGACCAGCGTGCCCAGCGCGGCCACCGTGAACGCCTTGGTGTTTGAGGCGATGCCGAACAGCGTGTCCGCATCGACCTTGCCGGGCTTGCCGAGTTCGCGCACGCCGTAGCCACGTGCCAGCAAAACCTTTCCATCTTTCACCACGACGATGGCAACGCCGGGCACGTGCCAGTCGTGCATCACCTGCTGCACGTAGGCGTCGAGCCCCTGCAGTTGCGTCGGTGCGGAAGTGGGCGGGGTGGCTGCAAGGGACGGCGCCGCGACGAAAGCCAGCAACAGCAATCCACGAGTACGCATCGTCATCCCCTGCACGTGATGGAAACCGCGGCATTGTGGCATACGGTCGCGACAGCCCGCGCCGCCGGCCATGGCTCTCCGTCCGCCCTCCGGCTTCGCTTCGCGATGCGCAGGGCGAGCGGAGTTCGTCTACGGCGCCGATGTTTCCGCGGCGTCGATCGCAGGGCGCAATTCGTCGCGGTACGCCGTCGGAATCTTCGCGTCCGGACGTGCCACGTGATACATCGCCCACGCGATCTGCTTCTCCAGCCAGTCGTGGTCCTTGCCCTTCCAGTAAAGGTCGCCGTGTGTCTTGCCGGGCAGGAACTGCACTTCGGCGTGCGCGCCCACCTTGTCCAGAACGGCTTTGAGCTTGTGCACGGCGCCGTCGAGATAGAAGGTGTCGGCGGTGCCGACGATTACGTGGATCTTGCCGTCGAGATACGGCTTCAGTTGCGGCCACTGCGTTTCGATTCGGTGGGCGATGTCGTAGTGGTCGCGCCAATACCGGACGATTGCCGGGTTCACCTTGCCGGTGATGCGATCGAACATTTGTTCCGGACGTCCATCCAAGCCGCGCGGCGAGAACACCCAGTCGAACGAAGCCATCTGTCCGCCGTACGGGCCTAGCACGCGCTCGAGTTGCGCGAACTGCTGGAATGTCGCGATGACTTTCCCTTTCATGCGCACCAGCGGGTACGGCGTGCCGTCGGGCCGCGTGTAGACATTCGCGTTCGGTGCGTACAGGTCGGGCCCGGTGAAATCGTGAAAGTCGCTGGGGTCGGGAGATGTAGACCAGGTGCCGCCGAAGATTTTCGGATAACGCACCTGCAGCCACAGCGTCGTCCAGCCACCGGACGAATGCCCGGTGAGGAAGCGTCCGCTGGCTTTCGCGTCCATGCGGTAGTGCGATTCGAGATACGGAATCACTTCGGTGGTGAGCGCGGTGCCCCACGGTCCGTTGTTCACCGAGTCGGCGAATTCGTGCGTGCCGGTCGCCGTGTGTTCGTCGAGGAACACCCAGATCATCGGCGGCGTCTTGCCGTCGGCCATGTCCGACCACACGCCCGGGGCCTTGACGGTGAGGTAGGCGAGGTCGCCGCCGAAACCGTGGGTGAAATAAACCGTCGGGTAGTGCGCGTTCGTGTGCTTGTCATAGCCGGGCGGCAGCAGCACCCAGCCCCTGACGTGGATGGGCCGGCCCCAGAACGCAGTCAATGCGGGGCTGACGAAGTCGAGCGGCTGGCTGTGCGCGTGCGCCGCCTGCATGGCCTTCGCCAATGGCTCGCGTTTTTTCGCGGGAACCTGCTCCGGCACGGACCACGCTTGTGGTGCGTCGCTGAGCGCCCGCGTCAAGCGCAGGGTTGGAACGGAAGCGTCACTGTTGAACGGCACTTCGGTGACGTCGCTGACCAGATCGCCCGCGCCGCGTCCCGAATAGTTGTAATCGTGGTTGACGTCCAGCACCGCCTGCATGTCGTAGTCGCCGGCGGCGAGTTTCGAGAAGCCTTGCGGGAATGCCAGCGCATCCGCATCGACGAGTACCGAGGCGCCGGGCGCGAGGTCATGCACCTCCATCGCTGCCACCGCGGTTTGCGTCGGGTCGAACGGGTTGGTGTCGATTTCGGTGACCTTGCCGTCCTTGTTCTGTGCCGCGGCTTGCTTCGCGGGCAGCGCGAACATCAGCAATCGCCCCGAAACCGCTTGCGTAGACGCGCCGTCGAGCGTGACGCGGAACACCCGATGCGGCGCGAGCGGCGCGTCGGGTGCCTGCGCGGCAATCGCGAGTGGCGCAATGAAAAGCAACAGCAACCATGACCACGAACGCGTGCGCATCATCATTTCCCAGGCGGTGTCGGGCCGCGGCATTGTGGCATGGCCGGCGCCTTCGAAGATGCCGGCAGGGTCACTTGCCGACGGCGAACGTATTGTTCGCGCGATCCGCGTCCGGCAGCACGCCGTCGGGATCGATCGTGGCGCTGCGGACGCGCTTGCTGCCCGCGACCGGCACGTCGAACCGCGTGTGCTGCATCCAGGTCGCGACCGGCACGCGAACCTGCGCGCTGCTGCCGTCATCGAACGTCATCCGCAACATCGCCGGCATCGCGAACTTGTCGAGGTTCGCCACCGTCACCAGCGCACCCTTGGCGGGATCGTTGCCGACGTACTTGACGCCGGTGACGGCAAGGTCGAGCTTCCAGTTGTGCCGGAACCAGCCACGCCAGAACCACGACAGGTCTTCGCCCGCCGCACTGTCCATCGTGCGGAAGAAATCGGAAGGCGAGGGATGCTTGAACGCCCAGTCGTGCACGTATTGCCTGAAGGCGGCGTCGAAGCGTTCCGGCCCGAGAATCTGTTCGCGCAAAAGGGTGAGTCCGTACGCGGTCTTGAAGTAGGTGATCGGATGGCGGTACTTCTCCTTGATTGCATCCGCACGCGTCAGGATCGACGCCGCATCCGGATCGTCGAACACCTGCTTGATGATGTCCTTCGCGGGATCGCCGGTCAGCGGCGCGTATTCGCTGTCCTTCTTCGGTGCGAATTCGCCGCCGTGCGCCTTGCCCCATTCCGCATGCGCGATCGCATCGACGAAGGTGTTCATGCCCTCGTCCATCCACGCATTGCGGCGTTCGTCGCTGCCCACGATCATCGGAAACCACGAGTGCCCGACTTCGTGTACCGCGAGCATGAACAGGCCGTAGCCGTTCGCCTTCCACCAGTCGAACACGATGCCGGGATATTCCATGCCGCCCGCGATGCCGGCTTCCGCGATCGCGTTCGGCCACGGGTATTCGACGCCGGTGTATTTCGAGAAGAACTCGACCGTGTACTTCACGTGCTGGGTCGAGTTCTGCCAACCATCCTTGGCGATGCTTTCGACCGGGTACGCCGATTGCGCCATGGCGTGCTTGCCGCCGGGCAGGCGGATGCGCGCGGCATCCCATACGTATGCGGACGACGCGCCGAAAGCGACGTCGCGCGTGTCGTGCATCTTGAAGCGCCACGTAAGCGTGCCGCTTCGCTTTGGACGGCTATTCGGATCGGTGACCTCGTTGGCCGAGCGGATCACCACCGTCTTGTCCGAGTTGCGCGCCTGCTCGAAGCGTTGCTGCTCCGTTTTGGTCAGCACGTCCTGCGGGTTCACCAGTTCCCCCGAGCCCACCACCAGCATATTCGACGGAACGGTGATCGAGTAATCGAAATCGCCGTATTCGAGATAGAACTCGTTGTTGAGGTAGGGTGCGGTGTCCCAGCCGCGCAGGTCGTCGTACACGCACATGCGCGGATACCACTGCGCCATTTCGAAGATGTCGCCGTTCTTTGTATGGAACCAGTCGGTGCGGCCGCCGAATGCGCCCGGAACCGTGTAATGCCAGGCGATGCGCACGCGCACCTTGCCGCCGTGTCCTGCGACCGGCTGCGGAAGATCCACGCGCATGCGGGTGTCGCTGACGATGTGCGTGGCTTGCACGGCGCCGTTGTCGCCCAGCACTTCGACGGACGTGATCACGTCGCCTTCGGTGTGCGCGTCGAACTTCGGGGCGTGGTCGCGGGTGAAATTGCCGCGCGCGTCGCTGCGGTACAGGTTCTGGTCGAGCTGCAGCCACAGATAGCCGAGCGGCTGCGGGCTGTTGTTGGTGTAGGTAATCGTCTCGGTGCCGGTGAGCGTCTTCGCCTTCGGGTCCAGCGTCGCGTGGATTTCGTAATCGGCACGGTTCTGCCAGTAATCGGGACCGGGCCGGCCGTCGGCACTGCGATAGCGATTCACCGGGTTCTGGTAGTGGAACGGCGCGAACAGTGCATGCGGGTCGTACTTCGATGTGGCCGGCTCGCTCGCGACTGGCGCTGCCGATGTGAAAGGAGCGATCAGCAACAGTGCGAGGGCGCACAACCATGCGTTCTTCATCGATCAACCGTGGCAGCCAGCGGGAGTTGGCGCAGCGAGAAGCGCCGACCCGAGAGGATGCCATGTCATCAGCGCGGGGTCACGATGACCTATGGCACAGACGGCGCTCAGGAAGAGCGCGGTGGCATCCCGTCACGGGTTGTATCCGTGGGCGTGCCGGCGAAGGTCAGCTTGTTGCCGTCGGCACCGGATAGCGTGAGCGTCGGCTGCTTGCCGTGCACATCCAGGGTGAGCGTGAAAGTGCCTTGCAGGGTTTTGCCGGCCGCTGAGTCCAATGCCGTCAGCGCGGGGTCATTGCAGGCCATCAGCGTGGAGGCCAGGTTTCCGAAGGTCAGCTTGCCGCCCGCGATCGAATAGCTGCCGTGCATGCGATTGCAGGTGTTGCTGACGGAGACGTCGCTCGCGTCGAAATCGAGTTGCAGCGGCTGGCCGGGACGCGCGAACAACGCATCGATGCGCTGGCCGGACCTGTCCACCGCATTCACGAGTCGCCAGTGGTATTGCGTGAGCACCGAGGTGGCGTCGGCGGCAGGTGCTGTCGCGGTGCTTGCGGGCAAGGGTGCGGATGCGCTGGACGCGGGCGCTTCTGCCGCGTTGGTCGATGCGCCCGCAACCCGCGCAGTGGCGGAAGCCAGGCTCGTCCCGCCGGGCGGCGTTTGCGAACAAGCGGCCAGCGCGAAAACCACGATGGCGGCGAAGGCGATTTTCATGGCGTCTCCTCGGTTCGCTGGGCGCTGTGTCGCGAGTGTGCCGCGGCGACGC
>DATJJL010000297.1:0-2170 GCA_035492155.1 Ramlibacter sp.
TGGCGTCGACGCGGGCGAGCCCGTCGAAGGTTCGTCGTTCAACGACGTGGGCCTGATGTGCGAAGCCGCGGCGGAAGGACTCGGAATCGCGCTGGTGCGGCTGAAGCTGGGCGCACCTTGGCTGGAGAACGGCTCGCTGGAACGCGTGTCGCCGCGCAATGTGCCGAGCCCGCACTCGCATTACCTGTGCTGGCGCACAGGCGCGATGGACCGATGGGAATGCCAGGCTTTCTCCGAATGGCTGCAGAAAAGCCTCGGCTGAGATTGCTTCAATTCCGTCTCAGGAAAAATTCAATCCTGCCGCGGCGGACCGGGCTACAGTGCTCCGATGCGAGGTGCCCGAATGAACCCCGAACGCCAGGCGCAGGTGGTGCGCGCGCTGGAGCCGCTTTTGCCCAACGACGCGCTGCTATGGCATGCGGAGTCCACGACGCCTTACGAATGCGATGGCCTCACGGCTTATCGCCAGCGCCCGCTCGCCGTGGCCCTGCCCGAGACGGAGGCGCAGGTGCAAGCGGTGCTGCGTGCATGCCACGAACTCCGCGTGCCGGTGGTTGCGCGCGGCGCGGGCACTGGACTGTCGGGCGGAGCGATGCCCCACGGCGAAGGCGTGACGTTATCGCTCGCGAAGTTCAATCGCATCGTGTCCGTCGACCCGCTTGCGCGGACTGCGCGTGTGCAGTGCGGCGTGCGCAACCTCGCGATCAGCGAAGCGGCCGCGCCTTACGGTCTTTACTACGCGCCCGATCCCTCGAGCCAGATCGCATGCACGATAGGCGGCAACGTCGCCGAAAACTCGGGCGGCGTGCATTGCCTGAAATATGGCCTCACGCTGCACAACGTGATGCGCGTGCGCGGCTTCACCGCTGCGGGCGAGCCGGTGGAGTTCGGCTGCGAAGCGCTTGACGCACCGGGCTTCGACCTGCTCGCCATCGTGATCGGAAGCGAAGGCATGCTCGCCGTCGCCACCGAGATCACCGTGAAGCTGGTGCCGAAGCCTCAGCTTGCGCGCTGCATCATGGCGAGCTTCGATGACGTGCGCAAAGCGGGCGATGCGGTCGCGGCCGTCATCGCTGCAGGAATCATCCCCGCCGGCCTGGAGATGATGGATAAGCCGATGACGGCTGCCGTCGAGGATTTCGTGCATGCGGGCTACGACCTGAGTGCCGAGGCGATCCTTCTTTGCGAGAGCGACGGCACGCCCGAAGAAGTCGAGGAAGAGATAGGCCGCATGAGCGAGGTGCTTAGGCGCGCCGGGGCGACCGCGATCGCCGTGAGCCGCGACGAGGCCGAGCGGATGAAGTTCTGGAGCGGTCGCAAGAACGCGTTCCCGGCATCAGGGCGGATCAGCCCCGACTACATGTGCATGGACTCGACGATCCCGCGCAAGCGGCTCGCCGACATCCTGATCGCGATCCAGCAGATGGAGCGCAAATACGAGCTGCGATGCGCGAATGTTTTCCATGCGGGCGACGGCAACCTGCACCCGCTGATCCTCTTCGATGCGAACGACGAGGACCAGTTGCATCGCGCCGAGCGCTTCGGCGCCGACATCCTCGAGACGAGTGTCGCCATGGGTGGCACCATCACCGGCGAACACGGCGTGGGCATCGAGAAGGTCAACTCGATGTGCGTGCAGTTCTCGCCCGAGGAACGCGAGCAGATGTTCGCGCTCAAGCGCGCCTTCGATGCGAAGGGTTTGCTGAACCCGGGCAAGATGATCCCGACGCTGAACCGCTGCGCCGAGTACGGGAAGATGCTCGTGCGCGGCGGCCGGCTCGCACACCCCGACCTGCCGCGCTTCTGACGCCCGCTACTTCGAGCAGGTGTTGGCGACGACGTTGTCGCTCGCCGGCTGCCCGTTCTTCGCCTGCTTCTGTTCTTCTTGCTGCAGCAGGTCCACAAAGGTCTTCAGCGGGCTCGTGTCGATCTCCGCCACGATCTGCTGCGCGAGCTGCGGATCGTCGATCTTGTCGCTGAGCCAGTCCGCCAGCGGTTGGCTCGGCGCCGGTGTGGGCGCGGGCGCGGGCGTTGGTGCCGGTGTGGGAGCAGGTGTCGGCGCCGGTGTGGGAGCAGGCGTCGGCGCCGGTGTCGGTGCCGGTGTGGGCGCAGGCGTCGGCGCCGGTGTAGGCGCAGGCGTCGGTGCCGGCGTTGGCGCAGGCGTCGGTGC
>DATJJL010000298.1:0-7100 GCA_035492155.1 Ramlibacter sp.
CGCAGCGCCCGAGGCAGGCGCCGATGGCGCGACGGCAGCAGATGCGGTAGAGCCCGCGGACGGCGCCGCAGTACCCGGGATCAGCGCAGCGCCGGAGGCGGGAGCGGCAGGTGCGGGTGCCGATTGCGTGCGCTCGAGCACGCTGCTCGATTGCGGCGCGCGCAGGTTGCCGAAGTACGCCAAGGCAAGCGTGCATGCGAAGAACACGGTGGCCAGCACAGCTGTCGTGCGCGAAAGGAAGTTCGCACTGCCCGACGCGCCGAAGAGGCTGCCCGACGAGCCGCTGCCGAAAGCCGCACCCATGTCCGCGCCCTTGCCGTGCTGGATGAGGATGAGGCCGATCATGGTGATCGCGGTCAGCATCTGGACCGCCAGCAGCGCCGTCAAAAAAACATTCGTCATTTCCTGTTTGCTCCTGCTTGGATGATCTGAAGGAAGTCGTTCGCCTTCAGGGACGCGCCGCCGATGAGGCCGCCGTCGATGTCCGGTTGCGCGAGCAGCGATTGCGCATTGCCTGCGTTCATGCTGCCGCCGTAGAGGATGTGGATGCGATCGGAATGCGTGGTCGCGGCCTTGAGCTGCGCGCGCAGCAGCGCGTGCACTTCCTGCGCCTGCTCGGGCGTGGCCGTCTTGCCGGTGCCGATGGCCCACACGGGCTCGTACGCGACGACGACTTCGCTGATGCAATGGCCGTTGGTGTGGATCACCGCTGCCATCTGGCGCTTCACGACCTCTTGCGTGTTGCCTGCTTCGCGCTCGGCGAGCGTCTCGCCCACGCAGACGATGGGCGTGATGCCGTGCGCGAGCGCCGTCTTCGCCTTTTCGGCCACGGTGTCATCCGTCTCGCCGTGGTAGTGCCGACGCTCGGAGTGACCAACGATGGCGTAGCGAACGCCGAACTCACGGAGCATTCCCGCGGAAATCTCACCGGTATACGCGCCTTGCTCGTAACGCGACACATCCTGCGCGCCCAGCTCGAGTCTTGTGCCTGCGCGCAGCTTGTTCACCTGTTCGAGGTAAGCCGCGGGCACGCACACGGCCACCGTGCAATCGGCATCGCCCATGCCCTGGGCGATCGCGCGCACTAGCGCCTCGTTGGCAACGAGGCTGCCGTTCATCTTCCAGTTGCCGGCGATGAGTTTCTGTTTGCTCATGACCAGGTGAGCACGATCTTTCCGACGTGCTGGTTCGATTCCATCAGCTCGTGCGCCTTCGCGGCGTCGGCCGCGGGGAACGTGCTGAAGATGACCGGCTGGATCGCCTTCTTCTCGATCAAGGGCCACACGCGCTGCTTCAGCGAAGCGGCGATCGCGGCCTTGAACGCAACAGGGCGCGGACGCAGCGTCGAGCCCGTGATCACGAGCCGGCGACGCAGCACCAGGCCCGCGTTGATCTCGCTCTTGGTGCCGCCTTGCACCGCGATGATGACAAGGCGCCCGTCTTCGGCGAGGCAATTGACTTCGCGCGCGACATAGGCGCCTGCGACCATGTCGAGGATGACGTTCACGCCCGCGCCGTTGGTCAGCGTCTTCGCCTCGTCGGCGAAGTCCTTGGTCTTGTAGTTGATCGCGTGGTCCGCGCCGAGCTTCAGGCACGCTTCGCACTTCTCGTCGGAGCCTGCGGTGGCGATCACCTTTGCGCCGAAGGCCTTCGCCATCTGGATCGCGGTGACGCCGATGCCGCTGGTGCCGCCTTGCACGAGGAATGTTTCGCCGCTTTGCAGATGTCCGCGGTCGAACACGTTGCTCCACACAGTGAAGAACGTTTCGGGCAGCGAGGCTGCCTCGATATCGGACAAGCCCTTCGGCACCGGCAGGCACTGGCCGATCGGCGCGACGCACAGCTCGGCATAGCCACCACCGGCGACGAGCGCGCAAACGCGATCGCCTTTCTTCAGGCCCGCCGCGGCGAGCTCGGCGTCGTCGCCACCGACGATCTCGCCGGCGACTTCGAGGCCCGGGATGTCGGACGCGCCCGGCGGCACCGGGTAATTGCCCGTGCGCTGCAGGACGTCGGGACGATTCACGCCGCTCGCACCGACGCGAACGAGCAGTTCGCCGGGTCCTGCCTTGGGATCCGGACGCTCACCCAGCTTCAGGACGCCGGGTGCGCCGTACGAGGTGATCTCGACTGCTTTCACTGGTGCGGAGGCGTGTCGACCGCGTCGACTTGCGGCAGCGGCTCGCGCGGCGCCTGTTCCTGGCGGCCTTCGTCATGCGGTTCGCGCGCTTCGCGCGGCTCACGCGGCTCACGCCGATCACCACGGTCGCCGCGGTATTCACCGCGCGGCGGACGATCACCGCGCTCGCGACGCTCGCGCGGCTGCTCTTCCGGCATGCCTTCGGGGCGCTCGAGCAGCGCCTTCAGCGACAGCTTCACGCGGCCCTTGTCGTCGGTCTCGAGCACCTTCACGCGCACCACCTGCCCTTCGGTCAGGTAGTCGCTCACCTTTTCGACACGCTCGTGCGCGATCTGGCTGATGTGCAGCAGGCCGTCCTTGCCGGGCAGCAGGTTCACGAGCGCGCCGAAATCCAGCAGCTTGGTGACGGGGCCTTCGTAGATCTTGCCCACTTCGACTTCAGCCGTGATTTCCGTGATTCGCTTCTTGGCGAATTCCGCCTTCTCGGCCTCGGTGGAGGCGATGGTGATCGTGCCGTCCTCGGAGATGTCGATCGTGCAGCCGGTCTCTTCGGTCAGCGCACGGATGGTCGCGCCGCCCTTGCCGATCACGTCGCGGATCTTCTCGGGGTTGATCTTCATCGTGTACAGGCGCGGCGCGAAGTTGCTCACTTCCGTTTTCGCTTCGCCGAGCGCTTCCTGCATCTTGCCGAGGATGTGCATGCGCGCTTCCTTGGCCTGCGCCAGCGCGACCTGCATGATTTCCTTCGTGATGCCCTGGATCTTGATGTCCATCTGCAGCGCCGTCACGCCGTTGGCCGTGCCGGCCACCTTGAAGTCCATGTCACCCAGGTGATCTTCATCGCCCAGGATGTCGGTCAGCACCGCGAAGCGATTGCCTTCCTTGATCAGGCCCATCGCGATGCCCGCCACGTGCGCCTTGACCGGAACGCCTGCGTCCATCAGCGACAGGCAGCCGCCGCAGACGGAAGCCATCGACGATGAGCCGTTCGATTCGAGGATTTCCGACACGACGCGCATCGTGTAGGGGAACTCGTCCTTGCTCGGCAGCACGGGGATCAGCGCGCGCTTGGCCAGGCGGCCGTGGCCGATTTCGCGGCGCTTGGTCGAACCCATGCGTCCCACTTCGCCCGTGGCGAAGGGGGGCATGTTGTAGTGGAACATGAAGCGGTCTTCGTATTCGCCCATGAGCGCATCGATGCGCTGCGCGTCGCGCTCGGTGCCGAGCGTGGTGACGACCATGGCCTGCGTTTCGCCGCGCGTGAACAGGGCCGAGCCGTGCGTGCGGGGCAGCACGCCGGTACGGATTTCGATCTGGCGGACGGTGCGCGTGTCGCGGCCGTCGATGCGCGGATCGCCATTGAGGATTTGCGAGCGGACGATGCCGGCTTCGAGATTGAACAGCAGCTCATCGACCTTGACGCTGTCGAAGTCGACGCCTTCGGCCTTCAGCGCTTCGTGCACGGACATCGTGACTTCGCGCAGGGCTTGCGTGCGGGCTTGCTTGGAGCGGATCTGGTAGGCGGCGCGCAGCTTTTCGTCGGCCAGATGTGTGATCTTGGCGATGAACGTTTCGTCCTTCGCCGGCGCTTTCCAGTCCCACACCGGCTTGCCGCCTTCGCGCACCAGCTCGTGGATGGCGTTGATTGCAATCCTGGCCTGGTCGTGACCGAATACCACCGCGCCGAGCATCACCTCTTCGGACAGTTGCTGCGCTTCGGACTCGACCATCAGCACCGCCGATTCGGTGCCGGCGACGACGAGGTCCAGGTCGGACATCTTGCGGGCCGTCTGGCCGGGGTTCAGCACGTAGTCGCCGTTGACGTAGCCCACGCGCGCGGCGCCGATCGGGCCCGCGAACGGGATGCCGGAGATGGCGAGCGCCGCCGACGTGCCGATCAGCGCGGCGATATCGGCATCGACTTCCGGATTCAGCGACATGGTGTGGATGACCACGTGCACTTCATTGAAGAAGCCTTCGGGAAAGAGCGGGCGGATGGGGCGATCGATCAGGCGCGAGGTGAGCGTCTCGTGCTCGCTCGGCTTGGCTTCGCGCTTGAAGAAGCTGCCGGGAATCTTGCCGGCAGCGTAGGTCTTCTCGATGTAGTCGACCGTGAGGGGGAAGAAGTCCTGGCCCGGCTTCGGGTTCTTGGACGCGGCGACGGTCGCGATGATGACGGTGCCCTCGATGTCGACGATGACGGCGCCGGATGCCTGGCGGGCGATCTCGCCCGTTTCCATCGTGACGGTGTGGTTGCCCCACTGGAATGTCTTGGTGACCTTGTTGAACATGCTCATGTTCATCTCCTGATTTGTGGTTGGAGTTGGAGTGGGAGGAGACGTCAGGCCGAACACGATGCCATTCCAGAAGCGGCCGGCAGGAGGGCCGCTGATGGAATGACACAGCGCGTGGTCGTTTCGGTTCCTCTGCTTAGCTACGCCGATGTGCAAACGCCTGAGCCAGCTTGGTGATGCTTGCCCAGGCGTCTTGCATTTGCAGCAGCCTTACTTGCGCAGGCCCAGCTTGGCGATCAGTGCCGTGTACCTGTCGGCGTCCTTGTCCTTCAGGTACGCGAGCAGGTTCTTGCGGCGGTTCACCATGCGCAGCAAGCCGCGGCGGCCGTGATGGTCCTTGGCGTGTGTCTTGAAGTGCGGGGTGAGTTCGTTGATGCGAGCCGTGAGAAGCGCAACTTGCACTTCGGGGCTGCCGGTGTCGTTGGCGGCGCGCGCGTTGTCGCGCACGATGTCGGCCTTGTTGAGGCTCATGGGGATTTCCTTGTTTGAGGTTTGACTTGCGTTGGTGGCTGGAATGGCCTCCAACGTGCGTTCCGCAACGTGCAGAACCTGTGAATTGTAGCAGTGGTCAGGCCAGCCAGCGCTTGAGACGCTGGACGCCCTCTTCCAGCCGAGCCTTGTCCTTCGAAGCGAAGCACCATCTGAGCCAGCCTTGGGCTTCGGGCGCAAAGGCATTGCCTGGCGCCAGGCCGAGCCCCGCTTCGGCGACAAGCCGCTTGGCCACGACCAGGGAATCATCGAAACCGCTGAGCTTGAAGAAGGCGTACATCCCGCCCTTGGCCGGCTGCACTTCGACTTGCGGGATCGCCTGCAGCTTCGGCACGAGCGTGTCGCGGCAGGCTTTCAGATGAGCAACGATGCGGGGCGTCACCTCGTCCGTGCGCTCCATCGCCACTTGCGCGGCGCGCTGCGTGAACACGCTCGCACAGGACGTGTTGAACTCGATCAGCTTCCCCATGTGGTGCGTCATCGCGGCGGGCATCACGAGCCAGCCGAGACGCCAGCCCGTCATGAGGAAGCTCTTCGAAAAGCTGTGGCACACAACCAGGCGGTCGTCGGGCGATGCAACGTCGAGAAAGCTCGGTGCGCATGCGTTGGCGCTGGGTTCGAAATAAAGCCGCTCGTAGACCTCGTCCGCAAGAATCCAGGTGCCCGTCTTGCGGCAATGGTCGAGGATCGTTTGCTGCTCTTCGCGCGACAGCGTCCAGCCCGTCGGGTTGTTCGGCGCATTCACGACCAAAAGCTTCGTCGCCGGTGTGATCGCATCCAGCAGCTTCTGCAGGTCGAGCGTCCACGCGCCCTCCTTGGGCACCAGCGACACGCGCTCGAGCTTCGCGCCCATGATCAGCGGCTGGGCCGTGAGATTCGGCCAGACGGGCGTGACGGCAACGACCTCGTCGCCCGCGTCGACCAGCATCTGCACGGCCAGCATCAGCGCGTTCACGCCACCGGAAGTCACGGCGATGCGCTCGGACTTCACGTTGCCGTGCAGCCGCGTCGTGTACCTCGCGATCGCATCGCGCAGCTCGGGCAGGCCCAGGTTGTGCGCGTAGAACGTCTCGCCCTTGCGCAGCGATTCGATCGCGGCTTCGCGTATGAATTCGGGCGTGACTTCGTCGCTTTCGCCGAACCAGAAAGCCAGCACGTCGCTGCGCCCCATGCCGGCGTTGGCGACTTCGCGGATCTTCGATTCTTCGAGGCTCTGGATGGCGTGGCGCATCGGCAGATTGTCAGGCCGGCCGCGCCATCTTGCAGGTGTGGGGCATTTCCGCCTGCTGCGCCGAAAGCTGCTTGATCACGCGAAAGCCGTAGCCCGAGCCTTCGACGTCGAACTTCACGCCGGGCGTGCCCACCTTGTCCATGATGCCGACGACCAGCGGCTGCTCGAACTGGTGATCGGCCGCGCGCATCGCTCCGCCTTGCCCCGCCATGCTGACGCTCGCGTGCTCCAGCGCGAGCGCCACCGGTTCGGCCTGCGCGGTGCCCGCCTTCTCGATCGATTGCGCAAGCGCTTCAATCAGCAATTGCATTCGCAAGTGAACGTAGTCGTCGGCCGGCTTCGGGTAGCGCTGGTGGAAGGCTTCGTAGAACGCTTCGCTTTCCTTGCCCGGCATGTTGGGCAGCCACTCGGCCACGGCGATCACCTTGCCGATGCCCGCGTCGCCCATCGCTGCCGGTGCACCGAGCGCGTTGCCGTAGAACGTGTAGAACTTGCCTTCGTAGCCGACTTCCTTCGCGGCCTTCACGAGCAGCGTGAGGTCGTTCGAGAAATTGCCGGTGATCACTGCCTGCGCACCGCTCGCCTTGATCTTGGCCGCGTAGGGCGCGAAATCCTTGATGCGAAGCAGCGGATGCAGTTCTTCCGCGACCACCTGCACGTCGGGCCGTTGCGCCTCGAGCTGCCGCCTCGCTTCGCGCTGCACCGCCTGGCCGAAGCTGTAGTCCGGGTTGATCAGGTACACAGATTTCACCGACTTGTCGTCCTTGAGCACGGACATCAGCGCCGCCATGCGCATCTGTGCGTGCGCGTCGAAACGGAAATGCCAGAAGCTGCACTTCTCGTTGGTGAGGATCGGATCCACTGCCGCGTAGTTCAGCAGCAGCACACGCCGATTCGGCTCGCGCTCGTTGTGCTTGTTGATCGCCTCGATGAGCGCCGCCGTCAC
>DATJJL010000299.1:0-14317 GCA_035492155.1 Ramlibacter sp.
GACGGGCTCGGAGCCGGCGCTGGAGAAGGTGCAGGCGACGGTGCCGGGTCAGGTGTGGATCCGCCCGCACCAGCCGTTGGCGTGGGGCCGGCACCGCCGCCACCGCCACCGCAAGCCGAGACCACGACAGCGACCGCTGCCATGGTCGCCTTGTTGAAATCGCGCCGCCTGATCTTCATCCCGACACCTCGTGCAAGCCGTCAACGAAACGGCCGAGGCAGTATGGGACGGCAAGCAGCGCTCGTGGCCGACCGTAGCCCGAACGGGTCAGGTGCGAGAAGCGCAGTTTCCTAGTCGAGCGTCTGGCGATAGCGCTTGAGCGCGACGAACACGGCGACGGCCATGAACGCAAGCATCGGCCACAGCTCGGGCAAGAGCTGGCCGACCGTATTGCCCTTGAGCATGATGCCGCGCACGATGCGCAGGAAGTGCGTGAGCGGCAGCACCTCGCCGATCCACTGCGCCCATTCGGGCATGCCGCGGAAGGGAAACATGAACCCGGACAGCAGGATGCTCGGCAGGAAAAAGAAGAACGTCATCTGCATCGCCTGCAGCTGGTTGCGCGCCAGCGTGGAAAAGGTGAAGCCCACACCGAGGTTCGCCACCATGAACACGCCGATCATCGTGCCAAGCAGAAGAAAGCTGCCTTCGAGCGGGATGCGAAACAAAAGCCACGCCGCGCCGAGGATGACGCCGAGCTGCACATAGCCGATCACGACATACGGCAGGATCTTTCCCACCATCACCTCCGACGGCAGCACCGGCGTGGCGAGAAGGTTCTCCATCGTGCCGCGCTCTCGCTCGCGCGTCATCGCCAGGCCCGTGAGCATCACCATCGTCATCGTGAGGATCGTGCCGATGAGGCCCGGCACGATGTTGTAGCGCGACAGGCCCTCGGGGTTGTAGCGGCGATGCACGACGAGCTCGAAGGGCGCAGCGGTTTCGTTCAGCGAGCGCAGCGGCCCCGTCAACTCGCGCGACAGCGCCTGCGCCGTCATGCCGCTGAGCGCCGCGAGCGCATTGCCGGATGCGGACGGGTCCGTCGCGTCGACCGCCACGAGCAGCTGCGGCTTTTCTCCGCGCACGACGTTGCGGGAAAACTGCGGCGGGATGATGACGAGGAACTGCACGTCGCCATCTTCGAGCAGCCGCTCGCCTTCGCTCTCGCTCGTGCCTTCGTGCACGATCTTGAAATAACCCGTGTTCTGCAGCGTCGCGACGATGCTGCTCGCCATCGGCCCCGTGTCGGCCGCGACGAGCGCCGTCGGCAGTCCTTTCGGGTCGGTGTTGATCGCGTAGCCGAAGAGCACGAGCTGCAGCACCGGGATGCCCACCGCCATCGCGAAGGTCAGGCGGTCGCGCATCATCTGCTGGAATTCCTTGACGAACACCGCGACCATGCGAGGGACCGAAAACAAAGTCACAGCGCCTCCCTCGCATCGGCGAAGTTGTCCTTGGCCTGCGCGATCAATGCGATGAACGCGTCCTCGAGATTGCCGCTTTGCACGCCCGCCTGCGCGAGCACTTCATTTTCGTCGCCGCGCGCGAGCACATGGCCGTACGCGATGTACACGAGTTCATCGCAGCGCTCGGCCTCGTCCATGTAGTGCGTCGACACGAGCACCGTGATGCCCTCGTCATGCGACAGCTTGTGGATCTGGTCCCAGAATTCGCGGCGCGCTTTCGGGTCCACGCCCGCCGTCGGCTCATCGAGCAAGAGGAGCTGCGGGTTGTGGATGAGGCAGGCGGCGAGTGCAAGGCGCTGCTTCCATCCGCCCGACAGTTGCCCGGCGAGTTGCTTTTGCCTTTCGACGAGACCAAGCCTTGCGAGTGCGTCGTCCACGGCCTTTGTGCGATCGGGCACTTCGAACAATCGCGCGACGAAATCGAGGTTCTCGCGAATCGACAGGTCGTCGTACCAGCCGAATTTCTGCGTCATGTAGCCGGCCTGCCGCTTGATCTGCGCTGCTTGCCTGATGATGTCCAGCCCGAGGCACGTGCCCTCGCCGTCGTCGGGCTTGAGCAGGCCGCACAGCATGCGGATGGTTGTCGTCTTGCCGCTGCCGTTCGGGCCGAGGAAACCGCAGATCGTGCCTTTGCGCACTTGCAGGTCGACATGATCGACCACGACACGGCTGCCGTACTTCTTCGTCAGGCCTTTCACGTCGATCGCGAGTTCGTCACTCATTTCGCAGCCGTCACCTGCAAGGGCTGGCCCGGGCGCAGCTTCGGCGCATCGGCCGGCGACGGCTTCGCCTCCACGAGGAACACGAGCTTGGCACGCTCTTCGTTCGAATAGATCACAGGCGGCGTGTACTCGGGCTTCGTGGAGATGAACGTGACGCGCGCGTTGATCGGCTGACATCCGTCGCAATGCAGGGTGACGTTGCCGCCGAGCGCAATCGACTGGAGGCGCGTCTCGGGCACGTAAAAACGCGCCTTGACGTTCGCAGGCGGCAGCAACGAAACGACGGGCTGCCCCGCGTTCACGAACTCGCCGGGACGAAAGAAGGTGTCGGCCACCTGCGCGTCCGCCGGTGCAAGCTGCTGCTTTTGCTGCTCGCGCCATTCGTTTTGCCGCAGCACCTGCCGCGCCGCATCGACCTGCGCCTGCGCCGCTGCGCGCTCGTCGCTGCGTGCGGGAAGGCGCGCCACCTGAACGGCCGACGAAAGCTCCGCGACACGCGCCTGCGCCTGCTCCCAGGCATGCAGTGCCTCGTCGACCTGCGCTTTCGCGATGAAGTTCTTCGCGAGCAGCTCGCGCTTGCGGGTGAGGTCGTTTCGCGCGAGTTCGGCTTGCGCACGCGCCTGCGCGAGCTGCGCCTGGTTGACCGACACCTCGGCTTCGCGCTTGCCCTTTTCGGTGTCCGCCGCCTGAAAGCTTGCGGCGGACAATCGCGCATTCGCTTCTTCGCGCGCGGCCTTCTCCGCTTCGTCGTCGAGTGCGAAAAGCGGCTTGCCCTTCGCCACTTGCTGGCCGGCAGCGACATTCAAGCTGCTCAATTGCCCGGCGATCGGCGCCGCGACATAGACGTAGTCGCCGTCGGCATAACCCGACCAGCTGTCCTTGTCCTGCTTGCTGCAGGCGGCAACGAGCATCAATGCGCCAAGCGCGGCGAGCCTTGCACGTTTCATGTCCATCCTTTCCCGGTGGCGATCGCCTTCATGACGAGCGCGATGCGCTGCGCGATGGCCTCGTCGCCCAGCACCTGAACCTGCAGCTGCGCGCCGAGCAGCCTGGGTGCGACGCCGATCGATTGCAAAGCCGGCGCGATCAAAATCGGCATGCCCACCGCACCCATCACGAAGGCGAAACGCTGCATCGGCGGCATCTTGATGACGAGACCGTCGCGCTCGGCTTCGTCCATCAATGCGAGGAGCAGCGCGAGATGGCGCGGCGCGTTGTCGCGCAGGAATTGCGCGGCCACCGCGTTGCCCGACGCTGCGTCCATGAGCACGCGCGAGAGGATAGGCCGGTTGTCCCGGGCGAAGCGCGCGAGGAAGAGCAGCGCATCCTGCAGGCGATGCAATGGCGGGCCGTCCTGGCGCGCATGGCTCGCCAGGGCGCCGAACATCTCCTCGTACCAGCCCGACAGAAGCTGCCGCAGGAACTCGTCCTTCGTGCGGAAGTGGTAATGGAACATGCCGAGGTTGACGCGCGCGTGCTCGGTGAGCGCACGCACGGCGAGCCCGGATGCGCCGCGCTGCGCATAGAGCTTGCGCCCGCTCTTGAGCAGCGCCTGCTCGATGTTCCTTCCGGGCCTGGCCATGCGGCCATTATTAGACGTGCGACTAATAACCGCAAGCCGGCTGCCGCGCCGGCTGTTGCGGCAACATCCACGCTTTCAGGAGAACGACATGCGCTACCTTCCGCTCGGCCGCACCGGCCTTTTCGTTTCCGAGCTTTGCCTTGGCACCATGACTTTCGGCGGCAGCGGCGAGACGATGTGGGCCCGCATCGGCGAGCTGCAGCAAAGCGAAGCCGAACGCCTTGTCGGCCAGGCGATCGACGCCGGCATCAATTTCATCGACACGGCCAATGTTTACGCGGGCGGTGTTTCGGAACAGATCACCGGCCAGGCGCTGAAGAACCTGAAGGTCCCGCGCGAGGACGTGATCGTCGCGACCAAGGTGTTCGGCGAGATGGGCAAGGGCGCGAACGCGCGCGGCCTCTCGCGCGGCCACATCATGGATGCGGTGAAGGCCAGCCTGAAGCGCCTGCAGCTCGACCACATCGACCTTTATCAGGTGCATGCCTTCGATCCGGCGACGCCCATCGAAGAAACCGTGCGTGCGCTCGACGACCTCGTGCGGCAAGGTCATGTGCGCTATGTCGGCGTGTCCAACTGGGCTGCCTGGCAGATCGTGAAGGCGCGCGGTATCGCGCAGCAGCACGGCCTCGCGCAGTTCCAGTCGCTGCAGGCGTACTACACGGTGGCGGGGCGCGACCTCGAACGCGAGATCGTGCCGATGCTCGCGAGCGAAGGACTCGGACTCATGGTGTGGAGTCCGCTCGCGGGCGGCCTGCTTTCCGGCAAGTACGGACGCGAGCAGCAGGCCGAGGCGGGCAGCCGACGTGTCGCCTTCGACTTCCCGCCGGTCGACAAGGATCGCGCGTGGGACGTCATCGACGCGATGCGGCCGATGGCGCAAAGCCGCGGCGTCTCCGTCGCGCAGATCGCACTCGCGTGGTTATTGCATCAACCTCAGGTGACTGCCGTGATCGTCGGCGCGAAGAAGCCCGAGCAGCTCGCCGACAACATCGCGGCGACGAATGTGCGGCTGGAAGCCGCCGAACTCGCGCGCATCGACGAGGTGAGCGCATTGCCGCGCGAATACCCGGGCTGGATGCTCGAACGGCAGGGCGAAAACCGCCGCAAGCAGATCGCGGCGGTGGCTCGCTGACCGTTCGTCACTTGCGTGCCGCGGAAGCCGGCAAGGCAGCGTAGTAAGCGGCGATGGCCATTGCTTCCGAATCCGTGAGCGCCTTGGCGATCGCCGGCATCTTGCCGCTCGCGTCGTTGTGACGCGCCCCGCCCTTCCACGACGCCAGCGCCGACGCGAGGTAGGACGCGTTCTGGCCGTCGAGTTCGGGGGCGGACGCGCCATGGCAACTCGCACACGCAGGGATGTTTCGCGCGGCGTCGCCTCCAACGATCGCCGGCATTGGCGCACTCGCCGGCGCTTCCGGCGGCGCCGGGACGCGCAGGCTCGCCAAATACGACGCGACCTGCACGCGTTGCCGCGCACTCAGCGCGCCCGCGATCGGCGTCATCACCGGCTGCGCGCGCGTGCCGTCGGCAAAGCTGTCCAGCTGGTGCTCGATGTACGTCGGCGCCAGCCCCGCGAGCCGGGGAATGGCAGCTTGCGCGTTTCCTTCGGCGTTGGCGCCGTGGCAGCTCGCGCATGCTGCCGCGCCGGGCGTTCCCTGCAGTGCGATAGCGCGCCCCGCGGTGGCATCTTCAGTGGAGACCGAGGCCGCCGGCCTGGGCGCGGAAGCAGGCGAGCTCGCCGCGCCCATTGCACGCGTGTCCCTCGCATCGTTGCTATCCGAGGGAAGCGCCCGCTGGCAGCCTGCCAGCACAAGCGCGGCCGCGACGATCGGCAAGGCGAACTTCATGCATTCAGCATAGCGCGGGGCGCAGCTCGTCAAGACCGGTTTCCCGTGCTTGAGATAATGCGGGGTTCACACCCGAAGCACCCATGAGCGCCTTTCACGAAGAAAAAGTCCTGGACGTCCATCACTGGACGGACCGCCTGTTCACCTTCAAGACCACGCGCGACGCCGCGCTGAGGTTTTCCAACGGCCACTTCACGATGATCGGCCTGAAGGTCAACAACAAGCCGCTGCTGCGCGCGTACTCCATCGTCAGCGCCAATTACGAGGACCACCTCGAGTTCCTCTCGATCAAGGTGCCCGACGGCCCGCTCACCTCGCGGCTGCAGCACATCAAGGTCGGCGACACGATCATCGTCGGCCGCAAGCCCACGGGCACGCTCTTGATCGACTACCTGCTGCCGGGAAAACGCCTCTTCCTGCTGTCCACGGGCACGGGCCTGGCGCCCTTCATGAGCATCGTGCGCGACCCCGATACCTACAACAAATTCGAGAAGATCGTGCTGGTGCACGGCGTGCGCCAGAAGGACGAGCTGGCGTATCACGACCTGCTCGCCGAGCACCTGCCCGCGCACGAGTTCCTCGGCGACATGGTGCGCGGCCAGCTGCTGTATTACCCCACCGTCACCCGCGAGCAATACAAGAACATGGGGCGCGTCACCGAACTGATCGAGACGGGCAAGATCTTCGAGGACCTCGAGACCTCGGGGCTCGACCCGAAGGAAGACCGCGTGATGATCTGCGGCAGCCCGGCGATGCTCAAGGACCTCAAGCACATGCTGGAGACGCGCGGCTTCAACGAAGGCAACACCAGCAAGCCCGGCGACTTCGTGATCGAGCGGGCCTTCGCGGAGCAGTGACGCTCGCGCCTAGGCGACGAGCGCCGGCAGATCGTCCATCCGCGTGAACACCGATGCAGCGCCTGCCGTGCGCAATGCATCGGGCGCGTCGTGCCCTGCTCCCGGCGGGGTTCGCTGTCGACGAGAACGCCGTCGCAGTCGAAGAGAACGGCGTCGAACTTCACTCAGCCGGCGGCGGCCGAGCCGATCGGACGCGCAGCCGCCGAACCGACGCCCGTGTGCTTCCAGAGGTTGACTGCGAACACGATGATCGCTATGCCCACGGCAACCGATGCGATGCCCAGCACCGGCTCGATGGCTTCGTTGCCGCGCATCAGGATGAACAGCGTGACCATCTGCACGAAGTGCGCGGGCACGTAGATCCAGAAGTGCGCCTTTGCCAGCTTGCTGGCCGCAGCCGCGGGCCACAGGCGATAGAAGACGGCGAAGATGCTCATCGACACCCAGCCCAGGAGGTTCAGGTGCGCATGCACCGGGAACATCGAATGGTCATGGCTGGCCGCCATGAAAAGGCCGAGCGATATCCCGGCGATGAGGTACAGGACGGCGAGACGGAAGAACCAGTTGCTGATGTTTTGCATCGCTTGCTCCTTCAGGTGATGATCACAACGCGAGGCAGTCTAGGCCGATCCCTCGCAATGCAACCTAGTGAAATCGCCTAGCCCCGGTGTCACAATGGCCCTGCCCGCGCCGTCTAGGCATCATGAGCGACGTTTCCGCCCCCGATGAATTTCATGCGCTGCGCCCCCGCCTGTTCGGGATCGCCTACCGCATGCTGGGCATTCGCGCCGATGCGGAAGATGTCCTGCAGGACGCCTGGCTGCGGTGGCGCGAGGCGGACCGGGCATCGCTCCAAAGCGCCGACGCATGGCTCGTGACGGTCGTCACGCGCCTGTCGATCGACCGCCTGCGCGCGGCCAAGCGGGAACGCCAGGCCTACACGGGCGAATGGCTGCCCGAGCCCATCGTCGAATGGCACGACGATTCGCCCGAAAGCATTCTCGAGAAGGCCAGCGAGTTGTCCGTGGCCTTCATGTACATGCTCGAGCGTCTCGGGGCGGAAGAGCGTGCCGCCTTCCTGCTGCGCCAGGCGTTCGATTACGACTACGGCGAGATCGCGCACATGCTGGGCAAGAGCGAAGCGGCGGTCCGGCAGATGATCCACCGCGCCGGCGACCGGCTCAAACTCGAGCGGCCGCGCTTCGAAGTGCCGCGCGAGCAGCACCTGCACCTGCTGGAGCAATTCATGCGGGCGGCAGGTTCGGGAGAGCGCGGCGCGATCCGCGCCTTGCTGGCCGACGAGATCCATGCAATCGGCGACGGCGGCGGGAAGGTTCCTTCGATTTCGGGCGGTTTCTACGGCGGCGATCGGGTGACCAATCTGTACTGGGCCCAGGCGCTGCGCCTGAAGGACCAGCTGCGATACGTCCTGGTCGACATCAACGGCGAACCCGGCCTTCTGCGCTACTTCAACGGGCGGCTCGAATCCGCGCAGTCGTTCGTCACCGACGGGCAGCAGATCGTCGCGATCTACACGGTGCGCAACCCCGACAAGCTCGCTCGTATCGCGCAAACGGCCTGAAGGCTGTCACAAGGCGGCGCCGTCAGCCGTCTAATGTTTGCAAAGGAGAAAACCATGTCGCAAGAACCCCGTCTGAACTACTACGCCGCCGCCCCGAAATCCGCGATGGCATTCGCCACCTTCTCGAAAGTCGCCGCGCCGAGCATCGATGCGCGCCTTCGCGAGCTCGTGAACCTGCGCGTCTCGCAGATCAACGGCTGCGCCTTCTGCCTGGACATGCATGCGCATGCGCTGGCGAAGATGGGCGTCGATTCGCGCACCATCGCCACCGTCGCAGGCTGGCGCGAGGCGCACCGCTTCTTCAGCGCGCGCGAACGTGCCGCGCTGGCGTGGGCCGAAAGCGTGAACGCCGTGCCGCACCGCACGCCGAGCGATGCCGAATTTGCCGATATGCGCGAAAACTTCAAGGAAGGCGAGATCGCCGAACTCACCTTCGCGATCGCCGCGATCCGCGGGTGGAACATGCTGAACGCGAGCTTCCACACACCGGTGCCGGAACAGCCCTACGTGGGCAACGAGTGACGCCTCGTCAAAGGCCTCGCGCAATGATGATCTTCTGCACGTCGGACGTGCCTTCGTAGATCTGGCACACACGCACGTCGCGCCAGATTCGCTCGACGGGGAAGTCATTCACGTAACCGTACCCGCCTAGCGTCTGGATCGCGGCGCTGCAAATCTGCTCGGCCGCTTCGCTGGCGAAGAGTTTGGCCATCGCAGCTTCTTTCAGGCAAGGCTGGCCCGCATCGCGCAGCGCAGCCGCGTGCCAGATCAACTGGCGCGCGGCTTCCAGTTTCGTTGCGCATTCGGCCAGGCGAAAACTCACGGCCTGGTGATTGAAGATCGCCGTGCCGAAACTTTCGCGTTGCTTGGCGTAGTCGATCGCAACATCGAGCGCGCTGCGCGCCATGCCCACCGATTGCGCCGCGATGCCGATGCGCCCGCCCTCGAGCGCCGACAGCGCGATGCGGTAGCCCTCGCCTTCTTCGCCGATCAGGCTCTCGGCCGGGATGCGGCAATTCTCGAATGTGATCTGCGCAGTGTCGCTCGAATGCTGGCCGATCTTTTCCTCGAGACGAGAAACGATGTAGCCCGGCGTGTCGGTCGGCACGAGGAATGCGCCCATGCCGCGCTTGCCCGCACCCTTGTCCGTCACCGCGATGACCACGGCGAGGTGGCCGTTCTTGCCGCTGGTGATGAACTGCTTGACGCCGTTGATCACGTACGAGTCGCCTTCGCGCGTTGCCGTGGTGCGCAGCGCCGAGGCATCGCTGCCGACATGAGGCTCGGTCAAGCAGAACACGCCGAGCAGCTCGCCTTGCGCGAGGCGCGTGAGCCACTTTTTCTTTTGCGCATCGCTGCCATAGCGCATGAGGATCGCGTTCACCGGGCAATTGGTGACGCTGATCGCCGTCGATGTTCCGCCGTCGCCCGCCGCGATCTCCTCGAGCACGAGCGCAAGCGTCAGGTACCCGAGCCCCGCCCCGCCGAACTCCTCGGGCACGCAGATGCCGTAAGCGCCGAGCGCCGCAAGCCCCTGATGCGCTTCGCGCGGGAACGTGTGATCGCGATCCCACTGCGCCGCATGGGGCCATAGCTCAGCCTGCGCAAACGCACGCACGGCGTCGCGAATCATCACTTGGTCTTCATTCAGCAGCATGGCTCGATTGTGCACTTGCAACAGGGCAGCGAGGATGAGCTGCGCTTTCACTCACAATGGGGAAATGAGCCTGCAGCAAAGGAACAATCTGCATGTCGCCGGCAGCGACGCGATCGACGCGTTCCTCGCTTCGCTCGGCCTTGCGGTGTGACCGGTCCGTGGCCCGACGCGGCCGCAGCACTCGACGACGCACCGTGCGGCTTGCTGCAGGCCGATGAAAGCGGCGCGATCTCCTGGGCCAATCGAACGTTCTGCCGCTGGATCGGCTTTTCCGCCGAAGAGATCACGGCGCGAAGGTTCCAGGACCTGCTCACCATGGGCGGGCGCATCTTCCACCAGACGCACTGGTACCCGCTGCTGCTGATGCAGGGCTCGGTGTCGGAGGTGAAACTCGAACTCGTGCAACGCGACGGACAGCCGCTCCCGGCGATCGTCAACGCTTTCCTGCGCGACCGCGGCGGCCGACGCATCCAGGAAGTCGCCGTGTACGTCGCGCGCGACCGCGACTTGTACGAACGCGAACTGCAGACGGCGCGCCGCCGCATCGAGGAGACGCTGGCGGAAGCGCAAAGGCTGCGCGACGAGGCCAAGGACAGTGCGCACTTTGCGGAACAGATGATGGGCATCGTGAGCCATGACCTGCGCGCGAACCGGCTCATCTCGGAACTGCTGGACTTCACGCAGGCGCGTCTCGGAAACGGTATTGCCGTGTCGCGCCGCCCGCTTCATTTGAAGTCGTTCATGCATGACACGGTCGAAGAGCTGCAGCACGCTTTTCCGGATCGCGTCATCGCGCACGTGCATGAAGGCGAGGATGCGAAGTGCTCGCTGGACCCCGACCGCATCGCGCAGGCGGTGGGCAATCTTGCAGGCAACGCGGTGACCTACGGCAGCACGGACCAGGTGGTGACGGTGACGTCGAAGGTGAGCGAGGGCGAGTGGGAAGTGACGGTCCACAACTTCGGAACCCCGATCCCGCAGGGACATCTCGCGAAGATCTTCCTGCCGCTGGAGCGCGGGGACAAAGCGGATGCGGGCGGCCGCAGCGTGGGGCTGGGCCTTTACATCGTGAGCGAGATCGCCAAGGCGCACGGCGGCCGCGTGGGCGTGCGCTCGGACAAGAAAAACGGGACGCAGTTCAGCATCTGCGTCCCGCGCTGAACGCGTCGCGCCTTACAGCAGTTCGATCGCGACCGCCGTTGCTTCGCCGCCGCCGATGCACAGCGTGGCGATGCCGCGCTTGCCGCCGCGGGCCTTGAGCGCGTGGATCAACGTGACCATGATGCGAGCGCCCGAAGCGCCGATCGGGTGGCCGAGCGCGCACGCGCCGCCGTTCACGTTGACGATGTCGTGCGAGATCTTCAGCTCCTCCATCAGCGCCATGGGCACGACGGCGAAGGCTTCATTCACCTCCCACAGATCGACATCGCCGACCTTCCAGCCTGTCCTGGCGAGCAGCTTTTGCACAGCGCCGACGGGCGCGGTGGTGAACCAGTTCGGCTCCTGCGCATGCATGGCGTGACCGACGACACGCGCGATCGGCTTGCCGCCCAGGCGCGTTGCGGTCGACTCTTTCATCATCACGAGCGCCGCGGCGCCGTCGTTGATCGACGATGACGACGCAGCCGTGATCGTGCCGTCCTTCTTGAACGCGGGCTTCAGTTGCGGAATCTTGTCGAGCTTGACCTTGCCCGGGCCTTCGTCGATGGAGACGACGCGCTCACCCGAACGATCCTTCACGATGACGGGCGTGATCTCGGCGGCGAACGCGCCGGTCTCGGTCGCTTTCTTCGCACGCGTGACGGAAGCGACAGCGAAAGCATCCTGCGCTTCGCGCGAGAACTTGTACTTCGCGGCGCAGTCCTCGCCGAAAGTGCCCATCGAGCGGCCCGCCTCGTACGCGTCCTCGAGGCCGTCGAGCATCATGTGGTCATACACCTTGTCGTGGCCCATGCGATAGCCGCCGCGGCCCTTGAGCAGCAGGTAAGGGGCGTTGGTCATGCTCTCCATGCCGCCCGCGACCATGATCTCGTGCGTGCCCGCGAGCAGCATGTCGTGCGCGAACATCGCGGCCTTCATGCCGGAGCCGCACATCTTCGACAGCGTGACGGCGCCGGCGCTCTTGGGCAGGCCCGCCTTGAAAGCAGCTTGCCGCGCAGGCGCCTGGCCCTGGCCGGCCATGAGGCAGTTGCCGAACAGCACTTCGCCGACGGCGTCGCCGGAGATGCCGGCGCGTTCGACGGCGGCCTTGATGGCGGCGCCGCCGAGGTCATGCGCCGCAAGCGGGCTGAAGTCGCCCTGGAAGGCGCCCATCGGGGTGCGCGCGGCGCCGGTGATGACGATGGAATCGGACATTTGTTTCTCCTTGCAGGAAATGTTCGCGGCCTAGTGACCGATGATGAAGGCGCTGATGTCGGCTACGACGGTGCCTTCGATGCCGTTGTAGCCGTGATGGGAAAACGCTTCGCAGGGGTCGCCATTCGAAACGCCCCCACGTTCCATGATGATCGTGCCCTTGGGCGGCAACTTGATGTCGCGCAACAGCGATGGGTTACAGACGGGGCACGGATCTTCCTCGTGATGCACGACGAGGACCGGGATTTTCAGTTTGCCCAGAGGCTGCTCCTGCACGGGCGTGCCCGGGTCGCGGTTGCTGCGCCCGAGGATGGATGAGGTAAGGACGATGCCGTCCGGCTCGCGCGCGTCGTTCGCCAGTGCGACGGCAACATACGCCGCCGATTGCGTGCCGCGGCTCGTACCGACGAGCCACACGGGCTTGTGCCACTTCGCTCGGGCCCACTCGATGACCGTTGAGAGATCGGTCACGTGGTTCGCGCTCTCGCGGAATGTACGGCTCATGCCGCTGCTCTGGTCACTCGGCGCGTCGAGCACGACAACAGCGAGATCGTGCTGCGCGAAAAGCGAGCGTGTGCGCACGAGGAAGTTGCCCTCGTTGCGGATGCTGCCGTTGTCGAAAATCTTCACGCGGCCCTGTCCGCCTGCAAGCAGGATGACGGCCGCCTTCGGCTGCGCGGTCGCGATCACCACCATGCGCTCGCTCACGCCGCGCGTGGGCAGGTCCACCACTTCGGTCGACATCTGCGCGAACGACGACGTCGCCGCGAAGAGCAACGTGAGCAGCATCGCTTTCATGCCGCGGCCTCCACGACTTCTGGCTTGACGAGCGACGGGTGCTTGCGCACGAAGCGCTTGTCGCGGTCGTAGGGAAACACGTCGTGCACATGGCCCGCGAGGATGCGCTCCTTGCGCGATTCCCAGAACGCGGGGTCGAGCAGGTCCGCGTGGCAGCGCATGAACACGTCGCGCACCGCCGGGTTGCCGAGCAGGAAAGGCTCGAAACTTTCGGGAAACACGTCGTGCTTGCCGACGGAATACCAGACCTCGCCCGACATCTCTTCCTCCTCGGTGCGCGCAGCGGGCACCTGCCGGAAGTTGCAGTCGGTGAGGTATTCGATCTCGTCGTAGTCGTAGAACACGACCTTGCCGTTGCGCGTGACGCCGAAGTTCTTCCACAGCATGTCGCCGGGGAAGATGTTCGCGGCCACGAGGTCCTTGATCGCGTTGCCGTATTCGATGACGGCCGATTCGATCTGGTCCTTCGCCATCTGCGCCGCGCTGCTGCCGGGCTCCGCGCCTTGCAATGTGTCGAAGGCTTCCTGCAGGTAGATGTTCAGCGGGATCATGCGCCGCTCGATGTAGAGGTGCTTGATGATCACCTCGTCGAAGCCGTCGCCGTCCTTGTCGCTGATTTCCAGCAGTGAGGGGCAGAAGGCCTTGAGCTCATCGATCAGGTCGTCCTCGAAGCGGTCGCGCGAGAAAGCGACGTCGCTGTATTCGAGCGTATCGGCCATGCGGCCCACGCGGTCGTGCTGCTTCACGAGCTGGTACTTCGCCTTGATCAGCTCGCGGGTCGTCTCTTTCTGCGGCGGGAAGAACTCGGTGTCCTTGATCACCTTGAAGACATAGGGAAACGACGGCAGGTCGAACACCAGCATCACCATGCCCTTGATGCCGGGCGCGATGCGGAACTTGTCGCTCGAATGTTTCAGGTGATAGAGGAAGTCGCGATAGAAAAGCGTCTTGCCCTGCTTGGCCAGGCCGATGGCGTTGTAGATCTCGTTGCGCGGCTTGCGCGGCATGAGCGAGCGCAGGAACTGCACATAGGCCGATGGAATTTCCATGTCCACCATGAAGTACGCCCGCGCAAACGAGAAGAGCGCCTGGATGTCGTCCTCGCCGAAAAGGCATGCATCGATGAACAGCTTGCCCTGCTTGTTGTGCAGGATCGGCAGCGCAAAGGGCACTTCGTTGAATCCGTTGATCAGCTTGCCGATGACGTACGCGCCCTTGTTGCGGTAGAACAGCGACGAGAGCACCTGGATCTGGAAATTCGCGCGCAGCTTCACTTGCGCAAGCCGCGAGCCGAAGGACTCGAGCACGAATTCGGCATCGCGCTGCAGGTCGTCGAAGGGCCGCTGCAGCTGGAAGTTGTCGATGATCCGCACGATGGTCTCGTGCATCGTCTCGCGCGTCGGGTAGTACGAGCGATAGGTGGGCATCGCTGCCGGCTCGTCGTTCTC
>DATJJL010000300.1:0-3507 GCA_035492155.1 Ramlibacter sp.
CGCAAGGACTTCGTCGCGCAACTGGAGGACGAGCAGTTCACCATCGTTTCGGCCAAGAGCGCCGACAAGCTCAATGAAGCGCTGGAAGAAAGCCGCTTCGATGCGATCGTGCTCGAAGACGGCTTCCCCGGCGTGGACGCACGGGAGCTGCGCAAACTCATCGCTGCGCAAGCGGAGCTCGGCCCCGTGCCGCTCATGCTTTATCGCGGCGGCAAGGAAGGCGGCAAGTTCATGTGGCACTCGGACGATTCGATTGCGCTGCGCGAATCGCACGGGGTGAACAAGTTGTTCGACGACACGCTGCTTGCGCTGCATCACAACCTGGCGAAGCTGCCGGAAGCGCGGCGCGCGGTGATCAACGGCCTGCATGAATCGAGCAAGCCATTGCACGGCAAACGCGTGCTGATCGTCGACGACGACATGCGCAACATCTTCGCGCTGGCCACCGTGCTGGAAGAACACGGCATGGACATCGTGTGGTCCGACAATGGTCGCGATGCGATACAACGCGTGGCGACCGATCCGCAGATCAAGGTCGTGCTGATGGACATCATGATGCCGGAGATGGACGGCATGGCCACGATGAAGGAGATCCGCAAGCTGCCGCAGGGCAAGAACCTCCCGATGGTTGCCGTTACCGCCAAGGCGATGAAGGGCGACCGCGAGAAGTGCATCGATGCCGGCGCCTGGGACTACCTCTCCAAGCCGGTAAACACACAAGACCTGCTGACGGTCCTTCGGGCATGGCTGCACCAGTGAACACCGCTGCCGACAAGATCAAGATCCTGGTCGTGGACGACCTGCCGGAAAAGCACGTCGTCTTCCGCACCATCCTCGAGGAACTCGATCTGGAGATCGTCAGCGCCTCGTCGGGCAAGGAGGCGCTTGCGCGCGTGCTCGAGCAGGAGTTCGCCGTGATCCTGCTCGACGTGATGATGCCGGACATCGACGGCCTCGAGACGGCGAGCCTCATCCGGCAATACCGCAAGTCCGCGCAGACGCCGATCCTGTTCATCACCGCGTATGTCGACGATGCGCAGGCTTCGCGCGGCTACGCGCTGGGTGCTGTCGACTACATCCCCGCGCCGGTGGTGCCGGACGTGCTGCGCTCGAAGGTGCGCGTGTTCGTCGAGCTGTTCCGCATGAACCGTCAGCTTCAGCAGCAGGCCGTCGAGCGCGAGAAGCTCGCACGATCGGAGGCGGCGCGCGCGGCCGCCGAGGAGGCGATCCATCGCGCGGACTATCTCTCCGAAGCCAGCCAGCAACTGTCGCGCTCGCTGGACATCGAGGACACCATCACGCAGCTGTTCGATGTCGCCGTGCCGATGCTTGGCGACCGCGCGGTGCTCGTGCTGGCCAAGCCCGAGGGCGGCATCGCGCGCGTGGAGTCGTACCCCCAGCGGCCTGGAAATGCCGCCGACGCGCTGCCCGAAAGCCTGCGCCATGCGCTCGCACGCGTGATGTCGGGCCGGCATTTCGAACTGTGGCGTCAAGGCGATGAAGCCGCGGCGCTGTGCCCGCTGATCGGCGGCGGCCGATTGCGGGGTGTGCTGGTGCTGCTGAGCACGGCGGATCGCATGGACCCGTCGCGCCAGGCGCTGGCGAAGGAGGTGGTCAGCCGCGCATCGATCGCGATGGAGAACGCGCGCCTGTACACGGCCGTGCAGGACGCCGATCGCCGCAAGAACGAGTTCCTCGCGATGCTGGCGCACGAGCTGCGCAACCCGCTCGCGCCGATTCGCAACGCCGTGCACATCATGCAGGGCGACGATGTGCCGATGCACTCGATGGTGTGGGCGCGCGATGTGATCGGCCGGCAGGCCGACCACATGGCGCGCCTCATCGACGACCTGCTCGATGTTTCGCGCATCGTGCAGGGCAAGGTCACGGTGAAGCCGGAGAGGCTCACGCTGGCGGCCGTGGTCGAGCGATCCGTCGAGGCGAGCGCGCCGCGTGCGCAGCCGCGCGAGCAGACCATCGAGGTGCACATCCCCGACGAACCCGTCGAGCTGCAGGGCGACGTGGTGCGCCTGTCGCAGGTGCTGTCGAACCTGATCAACAACGCGTCGAAGTTCTCGGGGCCGGGCACGACCATCCGCGTGAACGCGACTTTTGCGGATCGCGAAGCGCGCATCAGCGTGAAAGACGAAGGCGCGGGTATCGATCCGGCTTTCCTGCCGCACATCTTCGATCTCTTCGCGCAGGGCGACCAGTCGCTCGACCGCGCGCAAGGCGGCCTGGGCATCGGGCTCACGCTGGTCAAGCATCTCGTCGAGCTGCACGGCGGTCGCGTTTCGGCGTTCAGCGAAGGACGGGGCAAGGGAACCGAAGTCGTCATCCATTTGCCGGCTCGACAGATCGAATCGGCCGCACCAGCGGCTCCCGCGCCGGTCGAATCTCGCGTTGCTGCGCAGCGGCGCGACATGCCGTCCCGCATCCTCGTCGTCGACGATCTCGCGGCGTCGGCCGACACATTGATGATGCTGCTGCAGATGGAAGGCTTCGAGGTGAAGACGGCGCACGAGGGCATGACCGCGCTCAAGATCGCAGAAGACTTTCATCCGGACGTGGTGCTGCTGGACATCGGCCTGCCGGGCATGAACGGCTTCGAGGTCGCGCATCGCCTGCGCAGCCAGCCGCAATCGCGCGACGCGCTGCTCATCGCGCTCACGGGATACGGCGAAGCGGAGAGCCGATCGAGATCGGCGCAGGCGGGCTTCGATCACCACATGGTCAAGCCGGCGGACGT
Organism: Ramlibacter sp.; assembly: GCA_035492155.1. Lineage (GTDB taxonomy): Bacteria > Pseudomonadota > Gammaproteobacteria > Burkholderiales > Burkholderiaceae_C > Ramlibacter. The sequence goes on from DATJJL010000300.1 coordinate 2,750, forward strand.
GAACCAGCTGCTCGCGCTGCTCGCGCAGCCGCGCAATGCGAGGCAGGCAGCGGCCTGAAGAGAGGCAAAGACGCAAAGGCCCGCTGCTACAATGGCGGCCTTCCGGAGAGGTGGATGAGCGGTTTAAGTCGCACGCCTGGAAAGCGTGTGTGGGCTAATCCCCACCGCGGGTTCGAATCCCGCCCTCTCCGCCACGGCGCGTAAGCGGTTGATTCCTCTGGTAGTACCTTGATTTTTCGCGGGTTTTTCATGTTTGCTACATGGAGAGTGCCCAAAGGCACAACTCGCGATATCCCATTCGCTCCCGTTCATCCAACGGCGCGGCTACACGCTCAACTTTCGCATCGCCGTCCCTGCCGACCTGCGCTCGCTAGTCGGTCTTTCAGAAGTCACGAGGTCACTCGGAACCGCCGACAAACAACGTGCTGAACCCTTGGCGCTGCTCTACGCAGCGCGCGTGAAGCAGGCGTTCTCGCTATTCCGCCAAGCAGTAATGGAAATGGACGAAGACAAACTCAAGGCGCTGATGGTGCAAGCGAAGCACAAGCTGCAGCTCGACGCACTCAAGGACGAGCATTTTGCTGAGGTGGTAGGTCTCCACGAGCAGCGACGGGCCGAAGTCGCGCAGCTGAAGTCCGAACACGCCACCGATTTGCAGCGCGCACGCGCCGAGGGAGCCACCAAGGCACTTCTGCGCGTCGTTGGCTCACCTTCCCATCCGCCTAGTGTTCCAGCTGGGACGCATGGGCCAGGTGTGC
>DATJJL010000301.1:0-5128 GCA_035492155.1 Ramlibacter sp.
CGCGCCGGCAAGAAGGCGCTGCTGCAGGAGCAGGTGCAGCTGAAGCAGACAGTGCTTGCGGTGCTCGATGTGGTGCGCGACGAATCGAGCAAGGACGCGGCGGTGCGCATCGTGTTCGAGCCGAAGACCAGCCGCATCGACCAGAACGAGCTGATCACCACCTTGCTCGCGCACACGAGCCTGGAGACATCCGCTTCGATCAACCTCACGGCGATCGGCCTGGACGGCAAACCGGTGCAGAAGTCGGTGCGCCAGATGATCGTCGAGTGGATCGAGTTCCGCCACAAGACGATAGAGCGGCGCTCGCAGCATCGATTGAACAAGGTGCTCGATCGCATCCACATCCTCGAAGGCCGGCAGATCGTCCTGCTGAACATCGACGAAGTGATCCGCATCATCCGCAATAGCGACGAGCCCAAGCCCGCGCTGATTGCGCGCTTCAAGCTGAGCGACCGGCAGGCGGAGGACATTCTCGAGATTCGCCTGCGCCAATTGGCGCGGCTGGAAGCGATCAAGATCGAGCAGGAATTGAAAGACCTGCGCGAAGAGCAGGGCAAGCTCCAAGAGATTCTCGGCAGCCCCGCCGCGCTGCGCCGGCTGATGATCAAGGAGATCGAAGGCGATGCGAAGCAGTTCGCCGATGCGCGCCGCACGCTGATCCAGGCCGAGAAAAAAGCCGTCGCGGAGATCAAGGTCGTCGACGAGCCGGTGACGGTCATCGTCTCGCAAAAGGGCTGGGTGCGTTCGCGGCAGGGCCACGGCCACGAGGCATCGAGCTTCGCGTTCAAGGCGGGCGACGGCTTGTACGCCACCTTCGAATGCCGCACGGTGGATACGCTTCTCGCCTTCGGAAGCAATGGCCGTGTGTATACGGTGCCTGTCTCCACATTGCCCGGCGCACGCGGCGACGGCCAGCCCCTCACCACCTTCGTCGAGCTCGAGCCGGGCACGCACCTCGTGCACTACTTCGCCGGTGCCACCGGGGCGTGGCTGCTGCTGGCAAACACCGGCGGCTACGGCTTCCTCGCGACCGTGGAGAACATGATGTCGCGCCAGAAGGCCGGCAAGACTTTCATCAGCGTGGGCGAGGGCGAGTCGGTGTGCCGTCCTTCGGCCGCCAATGTCGCGCCGCAGCCGCCTGCCACGCAGGTGTGCTGCATCTCCGCGATGAAGCGCATCCTGACCTTCGACATCTCCGAGCTGAAGGCCATGCCCAACGGCGGCCGCGGCTTGATGCTGATCGACCTCGAGAAGAAGGACGAGCTCGTCGGCGCTGCCGCGTACACGCGCAGCGTCCGCATCACAGGTGTGAGCCGCGAGAAGCAACGCGACGAGGTCCTCGAGATACGGTCCCTGAACAACGCCAAGGCCGGGCGCGGACGCAAGGGCAAGACCACCGAGCTTGGTTTTAAACCGAGCGGAATCGAGCGGGTCGAGTGAACGCTGTCACCCCGGCGCAGGCCGGGGTCGTTGGCTGCCATCGACCCCGGCCTGCGCCGGGGTGACAGCATTGATTCCGCTCTCGCATCACTGCCAAGCAGCCTTTGCATGAATGGGTGAATGGGTGGCATGCGACCATCACCCCATGCCGCTCTCCCACCTGCTGCTGGCCCTGGCCGTCGTTTTCGTCTGGGGCACCAACTTCGTCGTCATCAAGTGGGGGCTGGCCGAGTTTCCGCCTTTCCTTTTCGCGGCGCTGCGCTTCACGATGTGCGTGCTGCCGTGGATATTTTTCATCCGCAAGCCGCAGGTCGCGTGGAGCAAGCTCGCGGCTTTCGGTGTGCTGCTCGGCGCGGGCCAGTTCGGCCTGCTGTTCCTCGCGATGCAGCACGACATCACGCCGGGCCTTGCGTCGCTCATCATCCAGGTGCAAGTCTTCATCACGATCGGCATCGTCATGATGATGCACGGCGAGCGCGTGAATGCATCGCAGTTGGCAGCGATGTTTCTTGCCATCGCCGGCATCGCGATCATCGGCTGGCATGCGGTGAGCGATGGCGCATCCGTCACTCCACTGGGTCTCGTGCTTGTGCTTTGCGCCGCGGCGTCGTGGTCCTGCGCGAACGTCGTGGTGCGAAGCGCCGGGCGTGTGAACCCCGTTGCATTCGTCGTCTGGGCCAGCCCTTTCTCGCTGCCGCCGCTTTTCGCGCTGGCTTTTCTCGTGCATGGCGGCGATGCCGTCGCGCACTCGCTTCAGGCATCGACATGGGCGGGCTGGGCCGCGGTCGCGTGGCAGGCCATCGGAAACACGCTCTTCGGCTATGCGGCGTGGAACTGGCTGCTTGCGCGGCACCCGGCTGCAACGGTCACGCCGTCCGCTCTGCTCGTGCCGGTGTTCGGCATGACATCGTCGGCGTGGCTGCTCGGCGAGCCGCTGCAAGGCTGGAAGCTGGCCGCCGCCGCGCTCGTCATCGGCGGGCTGGCACTCAATCTCTACGCCGCGCCGATTCTCAATCTGGTGCTGCGTCGCGCGCGAGCCTGATGCGTCACAGTTTCAGCCTCGAGCCCCGCAGGCCCGAAACTTCCAGATTGGCCAGCGGAATCTCGTAGTAATACAGATGTGGGTCGTCTGCAGGCCGCGCGGCGCTCGCCGGCAGCAGCACGAACGTCGGAATCGCGTGAGTCGCCGAACAAACCATTTGCCCCGGCTCTGAAGTTCGCACCGGCCGCAAGTGGGCCGTGCGCACCGATGCCTTGATGTTGGTGGGGCACCTGCTCAATCCGACCTTGCCGGCGCGCGCTGCGAGCAACGCTTCGGCATGCGCGAGGTTCACCATCCCTACGCTGATCACCTTCCAGATGTCCGCGGCCACGTTCCGCCGGATGTCCTTCAGCGTGAGCGGAAGCATCTTCAGGAGAGCGCGCGCCTCGTGCGGCTGCGCCGTCGATTCGACGATGCCATACATCATGGCGCCGGCGCTGGCGGGCTCTTTGCCTGCCTGCTGCGCGATCTTTCCGAGGATGCGCACTCTTGCTTCGAGGGAGAGATCGGCCGCACCGCCGACACTGCAGAAGAGTTCGATCAGGTGATTGGGATCTGCCTGGCTCGTGGCGCGCACGGAGCACGCGTCCACGATCTCATCCGGCAGGAGGCAGTGCTCACCGCGATCGTCCGCGGGAAGATGCTTCATGAATGCGGCGAATAGAACCCCCGGACGCCCGCGATGGTGGGAAAGCTCGTGCTCCATCGGCGTGCGGTCGTTCCACCTGCCTGCAAGAACGTTGGTCACCATTTCCTTGGTGACGTGCCCGTCGAACCATAGCCTCATCACCGCGTCGACGAATTCGGCCCTGGGCAAGTCGTGTTCGATCACCACATGCATGGCGGCGACAAGCTCGTCTTCCAGATCCCTGGGAGAGCAGTGACCCGCCCGAGCGAACGCGCCAAGTTCCGAAACAATGTCGGCCGCGTCGCGGCGCCTGTCCGTCGCCTGCCATTTGAACCATTCACCCGGCGGCCCCAGCTCGACTTGCATCGGCTCGCCCGGGTCGTAGCCTGCCGCGGAAACCGACGGGAAGCCGCGGCTGTTGCTGATCTTCGAGTGCATGGCGCCCCTGGTCGTTCGACAAGGATGAGTAACAACATCCCATCGTAAGTTCCGTCGATGCCGACCTGCGACTTCAATTCCAGTCGTAGAAGATCCAACCCGTGGCCGCACTGCCAATCAGCCAAAGCAGCCATGTCTGCGGAACGATGTACGGATAAAGCATCGTCGCGATGCCCACCCACATCAGCGACGGCTTTTCCGCCTTGCGGCCCTTACGGTACGCGACATAGCCGACCAGCCCGAAGACGATCAGGCCGAGCAGGTAAGCAGGCGTGGGGAACTTGAAGTCCACGGGCCGGACTTTGCCACAGTCAGATATGCAGCGCCTGCCCCAACGCCCGCAAGCACGCCTCCTGCACCGCTTCACCCAACGTCGGGTGCGCGTGAATCGTCGAGCCGACATCTTCCAGCCGCGCGCCCATCTCGAGTGATTGCGAGAACGCCGCTGCCAATTCAGACACCGCACGTCCCACAGCTTGCCAGCCGACGATCAAATGGTTGTCGCGGCGCGCGAGCACGCGCACGAAGCCGTCGGTCGATTCGAGCGTCATCGCGCGGCCGTTCGCGCTGAAAGGGAAGGTGCCCGAGATCGCGTCGATGCCCGCATCTTTCGCCTGTGCGGGTGACATACCCGCGACGACAACCTCCGGATCGGTGAAGCACACGGCCGGAATCGACGCGGGTGTGAACTTGCGTCGATGCCCCGCGACGATCTCCGCGACCATCTCGCCTTGCGCCATGCCGCGATGCGCGAGCATGGGCTCGCCGCTGACGTCGCCGATGGCCCACACGTCGCGCATCGACGTGCGGCATTGGTCGTCCACCTTGATCGCGCGGCCGGCCATGTCCAGGCGCAGGTTCTCCAGGCCGAAGCCCTCGGTGCGCGGCTTGCGGCCGACGGCGACGAGCACTTGATCCGCAGGCAATGCGAATTCATCGGCATTGCTCGAGCGCACGCGCAGCTTCTGGCCCGTCTCGGACATGCCTTGCACGCTGCAACCGAGATGCAGCACCACGCCCAGTTTCTTTAGCGCCGCAAGCACGGGACGCGTGAGCTCTTCGTCATATGAGGGCAGCACGCGCTCGGTCGCCTCGACGATTGCGACTTCGCAGCCCAGCTTGCGATACGCGATGCCGAGTTCGAGGCCGATGTAGCCCGCACCGACAACGACCAGTCGCTTCGGCAGTTCCTTCGGCGACAGCGCTTCCGTGGACGAGATCACCGGCCCGCCGAAAGGCATGAAGGGCAGCTGGGTCGGCAGCGAACCCGTCGCGATGACGAGGTGCTGGCACGCGATGCGATAGACCTCGTTCGCCGTCTTCACCTCGACCGTCTTGCCGTCGAGCACGGTGGCCCAGCCTTCGATCACTTGCGCGCCGTTCTTCTTGAGCAGCGCGCCGACACCGCCCGTCAAGCGCTGCACGATGCCGTCCTTCCACTTCACCGTCTGCGCGATGTCGATGGAAGGCGACGCCACCTTGATGCCGAGCGGCGAGTGGTTGGTCCAATGCCGCGCCTTCTCGAATTCCTCCGCCGCGTGGATCAGCGCCTTCGACGGAATGCAACCGATGTTCAGGCA
>DATJJL010000302.1:0-5652 GCA_035492155.1 Ramlibacter sp.
GCGGCAGGTGCGTTCGCGCGTGTGCTCCACCGGCTTGAGCACGTGCGCGCTCTTCACGCGCCGCGCAACCCATTCCTCCATCATGAAGCGCTCGAGGTACGCGGGGTCGTCCTGCTTGTCGATGGAGGGCGTCTTCAAGATTGCGGGCTGCCCGGTCTCGACGTCGACGGCGAGATAGATATGGCTGCGCGGGCTCGCGTGGATCTCGCGCATGATTCGCCAGCCGTCGATCACGTCGCGCGGCGAGAGGATGGCCGGCGCGGGCAAGTTTGCCAGGCGCTGGTGCAGCTCGGAGCTTTCGCGCTCGGGCAGCGAATCGACGCGCACGATCTGCACGGTGAGGTTGTCTTCGCTGCCGTTGGTGAGCGCCTTCTCGACGATCGCCTGCGCCGCTGCGTCCAGGTCGTCGGCGTGCCCGGTGATCGCGGCGATCGTCTCGCGCGCCGCCAGGTGTTCGTGCACGCCGTCGGTGGTGAGCACGAACACATCGCCTTCTTCCACTTGCACCGGCTGGTAATCGATTTCGACCTGCGCCTTGAATCCCATCGCGCGAGCAAGATGGCTCTGCCCGCCCGAGACCCACACGCGATGGTCTTGCGTGAGCGGCTCCAGCACGCCGCGCTGCAGCCGGCACACGCGCGAATCGCCGATGTGGAAGACATGCGCGGTCGAGCCCTTGATGACGACGGCGCTCAAAGTGCAGACATAGCCGCGTTCCATGTCGTTGCGAAACGGGCCGGCCTGCGTGCGCGAGTGCAGCCACGAATTTGTCGCGGCAAGCACGCGGTCCACCGACTTGCGCACCGACCATGCATCGGACGTGCAGTAGTAGTCCTCGAGCAAGCCCATCACCGCGAACTCGCTGGCGGCCTGGCTCACGCTGCTGGAGCCGATGCCGTCCGCCAATGCAACGGCGACGCCCTTGGCTGCCAGGCACGCGCCTTGCGGAATCGTCGCGCCGAAAAAATCCTGGTTGACCTCCTTGCGCCCGCGGTCCGAGTGTTGTCCGACGCGAACCGCGAGCATGGACCGGTCAAGCCACGCGGCGCATGGGCTCGCGCCGGGGCAGTGTCTTCACGTGGGTGGCATACAGCGTCAAGCCCGTGAATGCGAGGCCGCCGACAAGGTTGCCCAGCACCGTGGGAATCTCGTTCCACAGCAGGTAGTCCATGAACGTGAAGTTCGCGCCCAGGAGCAGACCCGAGGGGAAGAGGAACATGTTCACCACCGAATGTTCGAAGACCATGTAGAAGAACAGCATGATCGGCATCCACATCGCGATCACCTTGCCGCTGACGTGCGTGGAGATCATCGCACCGACGACGCCGGCCGACACCATCCAGTTGCACAGCATGCCGCGAACGAAGAGCGTGAGCATGCCCGCGGCGCCGAACTTCTCGTAGCCCAGCGTCCGCGAGACGCCGATGCCGCTGATGGCCTTGCCCACCGCGTTCGGTTCGGTCGAAAAGCCGTAGGTGGCGTAGATCGCCATCATCACGGCCACCGTGAAGGCGCCCGCGAAATTGCCGCAGAACACCAGGCTCCAGTTGCGCAGCACACCCTTGAGCGTGACGCCCGGCCGCTTGTCGATCAAGGCGAGCGGCGCCAGCACGAACACGCCGGTGAGCAGGTCGAAGCCGAACAGGTACAGCATGCAAAAGCCCACGGGGAAGAGGATCGCGCCGGCGAGCGGCTGGCCCGTCTGCACGTTGATGGTGACCGCGAACCATGCAGCGAGTGCGAGGATCGCGCCGGCCATGTAGGCGCGCACCAGCGTGTCGCGCGTGGACATGAAGATCTTGGACTCGCCCGCGTCGACCATCTTCACGGCGAATTCCGAGGGGACCAGGTAGGCCATTGCTTGTTCCTTGGAGAGTGGTTGAACCGATACCACCACCCAAGTGCAAGAAGCGGGCCACGGCGGCGCAGGGTGCACCAATGTTGTCCGGGGCACCATGCACGTGCAGCCGTGCCTGCGTGTAGTGCGGTCTAGCGCATCTGGTGCACGCCCAGCCTCGTGCGGAAGAACTCGATGATCTCGTCGCGTGCGGCAGTCGTCGGATGGCCTGCCTCGTCCACGAGGTGGGCCGTGACGACGCTGTGGGGGCTGGCGACCGCATGCTTGAAGAAAGGCGGCGGCTCGGCGTTCGCCGCCGAATCGGGCAGCACGCGCGCGACGAAACGCGGGCCGAGCGCGCGGCCGAACGCCGCGAAGCGCTGCGCACGGCACCACTTGTCGCCGGCGAATCGGTAAGCCAGCACGGTGAGGTCCTCGCGCTCCAGGCGTTCGCGTACGAAAGCAAGATCCCTTTCGGCGATTCCGGTTGCATCGGGAATTTCCATGGGCAAGCTGGGATGTGCGGCAACAGGTGCGAGCACCGACGGCTCCAGCATCATGCTGATCGCGAAGTTGCCGGTGAAGCACATGCCGATGGCGCCGACGCCCGGGCCGCCGCATTCGGCATGCGCGAGTTTCGCCAGTGCACGCAGCCACTTTGTGACGGGGCTGGCTTCGTCGGCCGCGAAGGCGCGAAACTCTGCGCTCACGCACGCGCGACGAAATACGGCAACGCCTTCCTCGACTTGCGGCACTGCGCCGTCGCGACCGAAGAGCGACGGCATGTACACCGTCAGGCCGGCATCGCGCACCCAGCGCGCGAATCGCGCGACCTCGGGGCTGATCCCCGGCATCTCGGTCATCACGATCACCGCCGGGCCGTGACCGGCGACATGCACGGTTCGGGTCGCGCCGTCGAGCGTGACGGCGCGGTGGTCGAAATCGTCGAGGGCGTCGTCCTTGTCCATGCCGCGCAGTCTGGCGAAAGCGGCGCCCGGCGGCCAGTGTCCGATCGGGCATGTTCCGGGCCGGATCGGACAGCTATCATCCCGCGCATGAAGACCGTGTGGGTGCTGGTGCCGCAAGGCGTGCTCGATTCGAGCCTGAGCATCACGCTCGACCTGTTGCGCGTGGCGCAGTCGCTGCTGGCGTCATCGAAATCGCCTTTGCGCTTCGACTTTCGCGTGCTCGGCGCCACCAGGACTGTGCGCACCGGAGGCGGACTCACGCTGCGCACCGACACGACATTCGCGCTTGCAACCGGCGAGCCCGACTGGGTCATCGTGCCGGCACTGGGCGAATTCGGCTCGCAACTCGACGAGCACCTTCGCGCGCGAGACGCCGTCCAGGCGCAGGCGCTCCTTCGCTCGCTGGCGGCGCGGCGCAAATGCCATATCGCGGCCTCGTGCGCCTCGGTGTTCCTGCTGGCGAACGCGGGCTTGCTCGACGGCCGCAGCGCGACGACGACCTGGTGGCTCGCCGACGATTTCCGTCGGCGGTTTCCGGCCGTGCGGCTCGACGAAAGCCGGATGGTCGTGCGCGACGCCCGCCTGCTCACGGCAGGCTCCGCTTTCGCACAGCTCGATCTCATGCTTGCGCTGCTCGCGGAGCTGGCCGGGCCGCGCATCGCCCAGGCTTGCGCGCAGTACATGGTCATCGACCGCCGACCTTCGCAGGCCCGCTACATGATGGCCGCGCATTCGCGCCGGCACGACCCGGTTGTCGCCCATGCGGAACGCTGGATCGACGAGCACCTGGCCACCGGAGTGACTGTCGCGTCGCTGGCGCGGCAGATGGCCGTCAGCGAAAAAACGCTGTCGCGCCGTGTTCAGGCCGCGACGGGCCTGTCGCCGACGCGATTCGTGCAGCGCCGCCGGGTGCTCTTGGCCACGCACCTGATCGAGACGACCAGGCTGCCCATCGATGAGGTCGCCGCGCGCGTGGGTTATCGCGACAGCGCTGCGCTTCGGCGGCTGATCCGGCGGGAGCTGGATACGAGGCCGTCGGCTTTGCGCTAGCCGACATCGGGTAAGTACCGACGCAGCGGCTTCGCGTTGGCAGCAACCTCGCAGCTTCCAAGGAGAAGCTCATGCATCACTTCGATTCCTCGCGCCGGCGAATCGTCGCCGGCGGTGCGCTGTCTCTCGCATTGCCGCGCGCCTTCGCCCAAGCCACGGTCGACCTCCCCATCGTCAACGGCCACCGGCACCTCGTCGCTTTCCCCGAGAAGCGCCCGCTCATCGTGCTCACCACGCGGCCTCCGCAACTGGAGACGCCTTTCGAGGTCTTCAATGACGGCCTCATCACGCCGAACGACGCCTTCTTCGTTCGCTATCACAACAACGGAATCCCCACCCGCATCGACGGCGACACGCACACCATCAAGATCGGCGGCCCCGCTTGCGGCAAGCCCTTCGAGCTCACGGTGGCGGACTTGCGCACGCAGTTCAAGCCGGTGGAAGTCGTCGCGGTGAACCAGTGTTCGGGCAACAGCCGCGGCCTTTTCACGCCGCGCGTGCAGGGCGGCCAGCTCACCAATGGCGCGATGGGCAATGCGCGCTGGGTGGGCGTGCCGCTGAAGGACGTGCTCGCGCGAGCCGAGCTGAAGAACACCGCGAAGCAGGTGACGTTCAACGGCCTGGACAACGGCGTCTTCGGCGGCGGCGACTTCGTCAAGGCGCTGGACATGAACGTCGCGCTCAATGGCGAGGTGATGATCGCCTACGAGATGAACGGCCAGGACCTGCCGTTCCTCAACGGCTTCCCGGTGAAGCTCGTCGTGCCGGGTTACTACGGCACCTACTGGGTCAAGCATCTGTCGGAAATCGAAGTCATCGACACGGTGTTCGACGGTTTCTGGATGAACCCGGCCTACAGGATCCCCGACAACGACTGCGCCTGCATCGAGCCCGGCGCGGCTTCGGCCACACGTCCGATCGGCCGCTTCGACGTGCGCTCGTTCATCACGTCGCACGGGAACGGCGCGCAAGTGCCGGCCGGCGTGCCGCTCGATGTGCGCGGCATCGCGTTCGATGGCGGGCAAGGCATTCGCGAAGTCGCGTGGTCCGCCGATGGCGGCCAGACATGGCGAGAAGCAAAGCTCGGCGTGGACATGGGACGTTTCTCGTTCCGCGAGTTCACCTTCGGCATCGTCCCCGAGCGTGGCATGCACGATCTGCGAGTGCGCGCATGGAACCGCGCGGGCGCAAGCCAGCCGATGGAGGCGCTGTGGAACCCGTCGGGCTACATGCGCAACGTCGTCGAGTCCGTGAAGATCACTGCGGTGTGAAGGAGGCGAACATGCAAGCAAGACATCTCTGCGCATTCGTAGTTGCTTTCGCTGCAGCAAGCAGCGCCTTCGCGGTGACGAAGATCATCCAGATCCCGCCGGACAGTGAGCAGCTCACACCCAGCGCATTGCCCGGCTACGCGAAGGCCAGGGTCAATTGCGTGGCGTGCCACTCCGCCGAATACATGGTCTATCAACCGCCCACTGCGCCGCGTGCGTATTGGGAAGCGATGGTCAAGCGAATGAAGGCCGTGTTCAATGCGCCTGTTGCGGATGACGACATGCCGGTGATCATCGATTACCTTGTGAAGACTTACGGGGCTGAGCGGCCGAAATAGTTTGTTGACGCCCGTTGGAGGGTCCAGGGCAACCTGACCGCACGGCGAGCCCAATACGGAATCGCGCGCGTTCTGGCCTCCCAATCGTCGCAATGATCGAGTGGCGCATATCGATTGCGTCCAGGCCCGCGTCGATGGGATGCCCTCAACCCGTAAGTAAAGGGGGAGCTCGCGATGGCGCCGCAGGG
>DATJJL010000303.1:0-2273 GCA_035492155.1 Ramlibacter sp.
CCGCCGTGCACGAAGCCTTCGACGCGATAGCGCATGAGGTTTGCACCCGCGCTTTCGACGAGGTGCAGGAAAGGCAGCTTGTTCTGCAGCGCGATCTCCTGCGCGCGCAGGATCTTGTCCAGGCCCATCGGCTGGATCGCGCCGGCGTCGATGCCCGAATCGCTCGCGACGATCATGCAGCGCAGGCCCGACACGAAGCCGATGCCTGCGACGATGCCGCCGCCGGGCACGGACTGGTCCGCCTCTTTGGTGTCCTGCAGATACCCCGCGAGCGACGAGAGCGCAAGGTACGGTGCACCCGCATCCACGAGGAGCGCAACGCGTTCGCGCGGCAGCAACTGGCCGCGCTTGTCGAACACGGGTTTCGATTTGGCCGATGCAACGGCAGCGCGCTCCTCGAACTCGCGAAGCAGTGCGACGCGCTCGAGCATCGCAGCGCGTCTTGCCTGTGCTTGCGAGCTGTTCATCATCGGATAAAAAGAGCCATGGCCGCATCGGTCAGTGCGTCGAGCGTCGCGCCCTTGCGGCGGTCGTACCAATGCGCCGACCAGTTGAGCGCACCGAAAATCAAGAGGCGCGCAAGCTTCACGTCGCCCTTCAGCTTGCCCGTGGCATGAAGTGCCTCGAGCACGGGCGTCCATGCGGTTTCGTATTCGCTTTCGAGATCGGCGATCGCGCGGCGCTGCCGCGGATTGAGCGCGCGCGCTTCATACAGCATCACCGGGATGAAGTCGCTGCCGGGCCCGAGCAGCACGTCGAGATGATTTCGCACGAGCACACGAAGCCGCTGCGACGGCGTGACGCGATAACCGACCGCTTCCAATGCGCCGCGCTGCCGGTCGATCGCGGCGAGCATGCCCTCTTGCATCACCGCGAACAACAGCGCGCCCTTGCTCGCGAAGTGATAGAAGGGCGAGCCGCTTTGCATGCCCACGGCAGCCGCGATGTCGCGCGTGCTCGTTGCATGAAAGCCCTTGCGGCGAAAGAGTTTGGCAGCGGCCGTCAAAAGCTCGCGGCGGCGGTTGCCGTCTTCGAGCTCTTCCACCGTCTTGCGTGGCCGCCCGCGCGGGCGCTTGGCGGCAAGCGGTACGGCAAGCGGCATGTCCATGGGCAGCGACCTTAGCAGCCGGCGGCATTTATAGCAAGCGGTCGCTTGGTGAAAATCGCTTCAACAGCCGAACGCAGAGGACACAGAGCTTTCGCAGAGGGCGCAGAGCTGGAAATCGAAAATATCCTCTGCGTTCTCTGCGATATCTCTGCGCCCTCTGCGTTCGGCAGTTTAAAAAGCGCAAAATTCGGCATTCGACTCGAAGGACCGCTCCATGACATACCCCAACACCCAACTCTTCATCAACGGCGAATGGCAGGAAGCGCAGGACGGCAAGACGCTGGCCGTCTTCAATCCCGCAACAGGCAAGGAGATCGGTCGTGTCGCGCACGCAGGCACGGCGGACCTCGACCGCGCACTCGCCTCAGCGCAGAAGGGCTTCGAAACCTGGCGCGACATGCCGGCGATCGAGCGCAACAAGATCATGCGCAAGGCGGCCGCCTTCATGCGCGAGCGCGCCGGCGACATCGCCGCGATGCTCACGCAGGAACAAGGCAAGCCTCTCGCCGAGGCCAAGGGCGAGACGATGGCCGCCGCCGACATCATCGAATGGTTCGCCGACGAAGGCCTGCGTGTTTACGGCCGCATCGTTCCCTCACGCGGCAACCTCGCTGCGCGCCAGATGGTGCTGAAAGATCCGGTGGGCGTCGTCGCCGCGTTCACGCCATGGAACTTCCCGATCAACCAGGTCGTGCGCAAGCTCGGTGCCGCGCTCGCGGCGGGCTGCTCGATGATCGTCAAGGCCGCGGAGGAAACGCCCGCTGCACCCGCTCAGCTGATCAAGGCATTTGCCGACGCGGGCATCCCCGCCGGTGTGCTGAACCTCGTCTATGGCAACCCCGCCGACATCTCCAACTACCTCATCCCGCACCCGGTCGTTCGCAAGATCACGTTCACGGGTTCGACGCCGGTGGGCAAGCAATTGGCCGCACTTGCGGGCAAGCACATGAAGAGCGTGACGATGGAGCTCGGCGGCCACGCGCCGGTCATCGTGTGCGAAGACGCAGATATTGCGCTGGCCGTGAAAGCCTCCGGCGCCGCGAAGTTCCGCAATGCCGGCCAGGTTTGCATTTCGCCCACGCGCTTTCTCGTGCATGAGAGCGTCAAGAAGCAATTCGCGGACGCGATGGTGAAGACCGCGACGGCGCTCAAGGTCGGCGACGGC
>DATJJL010000304.1:0-4056 GCA_035492155.1 Ramlibacter sp.
TCTCGCCGTGTTCCAGGCGCGTGACGATGTCTTTTCGAGCGATCAATCGCTCGGGCGTGTGCTTGGATTTCTCGTCGCTCTTGTAGCTGCGACGTGCGACAAGTTCACGCGCGAGCAGGCCCGGATACGCCTCGAGCGCGACACGGCGTTTGTCGCCTTCGTGCAGCCCCGGCATGTGCACGCCGGCTTCGAGCAGCAGTGGCAACGCGGCGTGCAACATGTACGCAACCGGCGGATTCACCCATTTCATCGAGGGGCTCGATCCGGCACGTCTATCGAAAGCACGATGCGCGAACTTGCCGCCCACCGGCCGCGCATCGCAAAACGCGGCGAAGGTCTTGCGAATGTCCGCGCGCGTGAGCGACGAGTAATGCGCGATGCACTCGCGCCATGTGAGCGGCCAGCGCAGATGCTCGACGAGTTCGCGCGGTAAACCGAAAGGAAAGTCGAAGCCGCCGATCCAGTCGCCCTCTTGATTGAGCCATTCACCGAACGCAGCTAACGACGGACAACGTTCCAGGCCTTGAAGCACCAGAACATCCGAACGCAGAGGGCGCGGAGGTTTCGCAGAGAGCGCAGGGTTTCCATTCAATTCTTCCGCGCTTTCTGCGTGCCTCTGCGAACTCTGCGAACTCTGCGTTCGGCTGCTTTCGGCAGCGCCCGCGAATGCCCCGAATGCCAGCACTACCGGCTTGCGAGTTGTCGGCGTGCTTGAAAAGTCGCAGCCGACGATCACGGCGCACCGAGCGCGGCGCGCACTTCGTCGGGAATGGGCACGCTTTTCAGCGGACTGCCCGGCCCGGCTTCGTAGCGGCACCACACGCGCGATTCGCTGCCGCGCGCGAGTTGGCGTCCATCCTTCGCGAGGATGAAGTCATGCAACAGCGAGAACGAGCTGCGTCCCCACTTCGAGACTTGCGAGCGAATCTCGATCTCGTCGCCGAAGAGCGGCGAACTCATGAACTCGCAGCGCGAATCGACCAGCGGCAGCGAGAAGTGTTCGGCGCGCATGCGCTGCGCGCCGAAGCCGGCCCAGGCGAACATCGCCCAGCTCGCTTCGTCCATGAAGCGGTAATAGTTCGGATAGAAGATGATGCCGGCCGGATCGCACTCGCCCCAGGCGAGCGTGCGACGCGACACACGAACGCTAGACACGCCCGCAGATTTGCGCGCTGGCCATCAGGTCTTCCAGCAACGCGAGCGAGACACGGCCGGAGACGGCGTACGGATCGAGCTCGGGCTTTTCGGAGTACTTCAGCAGGATCGAGTGATTGACCTTGCCCACATTCACCTGGCCCATGCTCCAGCCGCCGAAGCGCCTTTCGTCGATCTCTTCGAAATCGAGCAGCGCGACGTCCTTGTGGCGTGCATCTTTCATGATGTGCCCGAAAAGCTCGCTCACCTGCATGCGGCCGCCTTCGATCGCTTGAAGGAAGATGCCGCCGCCGTAGCAAAGGATGCCGGTGATGCCGCTCACCGGGTTGTGTTGCCGCGACTGCGACAGGATCGCCTCGATGGCTTCGGGTGACGTGTCGACCGCGCGGCTGCAATAGAGAAGGCGAACAAGCATGGTCAGCCTTTCTGCGGACGAAGGGAGAGGAATTCACGGCGCAGCGCGGCGTTCTTGAGGAACACGCCGCGCATGACCGAATTGATCATCTTGCTGTCCAGGTCCTTCACGCCGCGCCAGGCCATGCAGTAGTGGCTGGCCTCCATCACGACGGCCAGCCCATCGGGCTGCGTCTTTTCCATGATGAGGTCGGCCAGTTGCACCACCGCTTCTTCCTGGATCTGCGGGCGGCCCATCACCCATTCGGCCAAACGCGCGTACTTGGACAGGCCGATGACGTTGGTGTGTTCGTTGGGCAGGATGCCGACCCACAGCTTGCCGATGACGGGCACGAAGTGATGGCTGCACGCGCTGCGCACGGTGATCGGGCCGACGATCATCAGCTCGTTCAGGTGTTCGGCGTTCGGAAACTCGGTGATGGTGGGCTGATGGACGTAGCGGCCCTTGAACACCTCGTTCAAATACATCTTCGCCATGCGGCGCGCGGTGTCGTTGGTGTTGTGATCGCTTTGGGTGTCGATCACCATGCTGTCGAGTACGCCCTGCATCTTGCCCCCGACCTCGTCGAGCAATTGCTCCAGCTCGCCCGGCTCGATGAACTGGGCGATGTTGTCGTTCGAGTGGAAGCGCTTGCGCGCCGCGACGATTCGCTCGCGAATCTTCACCGACACGGGCGTGCCCGCTTCGTCGGCTGGTTTCGAGAGGTTGTCGGAGGGATCGGCCTTCATGAGCATCTGGGCGAATGTTAGCACCCGCTCGGGTGGAACCTTGCTCGCGTCGTGGTTACACACCACCGCTCATTCAGGGAGAACAACAGTGCTTGACCGCCTCAGGGCTGCCTTGCGGCCGCCCGCATCGATTGCCAGAACGACCACGCCCACCACGACCACTGAATCGAGCAAAGCCGCCCCCGCCGCAGCGCCCGAGACAAGCAGCGTGCAACCCGCGCTGAGTGCCAACGACAAGCTTTCACTGAAGTTGATCAGGGAGCTGATCCGCATCCCCGATCGGCTCGGCGCTGCCGCCGACCTGGTGCTCTCGTTCGAAAAAAGACTTCCCGGTTGCAATGAGCTGAAAGACATCGCCGGCGATCTCGTGGTGGCCTGCTGTTCACGGATCAAGGCCGCCGATCAGGAAGGCGCAAAACTCCTGGGATGGGTTGGCAGGTGCGCGGCGATCATTCCCGGCAGGCCCGATGTCGTGAGGGCGATGGACGAGACGGTGTATGTGATCGCGCCGCGCGTGACACACGAGCAGCCCGAGCTTCTTGCGAACACGCTGATCGTCACGGCGAAGTTATTGACTTTCACACCCTCGCTGCCCAAGCTGCATGCGATCGCGATATCCCTCGTCGAGAAGGCTTTGACTCCGGGGCAGCAGCCCGCGGCGGCGCCGCTGCTCTCGTGCGAGGCGGTGCTCGGCGCGCTGCCGGACAGCCCTCGAAAAAGCAGCATTGCGCACACGATCGCGCAAGCGCTGCTTGCGTCGGCGAACACGGCGAAGGACGCCACTGAAGCCTGTCGTTGCCTCACAGCCGCGTCGAATTTGAACGACCCTGCCGATCAAGAATTGGACAAGCGCCTGGGCGAATCGTTTTTCGCTCTCGGCACGCGAGACGATGAGCGGTTCGATGCCGCTGCGCGCCTGCACTGTTTCGAGGGTGCCGCCTGCCGCGCGGACGACGAAGATCGATCGCGCATCTTGCCCGCCTTGCTGAAAGCGGTACCCACCAATGAAATCGATGGGGAAGGGAATACCGACCTGCGAAACCGGATCGCTGTGCTCAGCTACTGCCTCGATCCGCCGGGAGACAAGGCCGCCATGGCGCCGGAGGACCGGTATCCCGATTGGCTGACCTTGCGCAGGGAGGCCCTCGACAAAGCCTGGAATCAAAAAGTTTCGGACCTTCAGGTTCTGGGTCGCAGGGCAGACTTGATCGTCATCCATCTGCCGAGGCCGCTCGCCAATCTCAGCAGCGGGATTGCAGGAATCTATCCCGAGCCATCCGACTGGCCGGAATTGCGCAGGCTTCTGGAGACGAGCGGCTATCAGTGAGAACGCGCAGGCTCCAGCAAGGCTTCGAGGTCGGCCAGCGCATTGGCTTCGTAGAGCGGCTTGTCGAAGCGGATACGCAACATGCGCGGAAAGCGCACCGCGATGCCGCTTCGATGTCTCGTGCTGCGATTGATTCCCTCGAAGCCCAGCTCGAACACCAGCATCGGTTTGACGCTGCGCACCGGCCCGAACTTCTCCACCGTGTTCTTGCGGATCAGCGCATCGACCTGCCTGAACTCCTCGTCCGTCAACCCTGAATAGGCTTTGGCGAAGGGCACGAGCTGCAGCTCGCCTTCTTTCGGCGGCTCCTTGCGCATGATGGCCGCCACGACGGCATCCGCTTCTTCCTTCGACTCGGGCATGCGGTTCCACACCGCGAAGGTGTAGTCCGTGTGCACCGACGACCGCCGGCCCGAGCCCGGTTGCGCATA
>DATJJL010000305.1:0-9274 GCA_035492155.1 Ramlibacter sp.
TGCGCCTCAAAGCCGGCGCTCTCAGGGTCGCGCCCGGCGTGATCGCACATCGCCGCGACAAGCGCGTTTTGCGCTTCGACGAGCCAACGGCGAAAAGGGCTGGCGTCCGGCAGCGGCCCCGCAGCCTTGCCAAGAGCTGTGACGATTTGCTCGCGCAGGTTCGCAGCCAGCTTGCCCGTCACGCGCATTGCGCAATCCAGCGCCAGGCGCAAGAACTGGTCGGCCAGCTCCTTGTCGAATGAATCGCCCTGGCCCAGCGTGGCGAGTTGCTGCAACGCAAAGCCGCAAAGTTGAATCAGCAACGCTCCCGCCGGGCCATCATCGTCGTCATCCAGAATCGCGCTCAGCAGATCGAACGCCTGACGCTCGCAGCTAAGGGCAGTCTGCAGATGCTGGAGGCTGCGAACCCCCGTCTGCCAGCCCAACCCGATCAAGTTCTTGGCCTGCGACAAGTTCCGGTGAAACACATCTGCCGACGCATCACGGCGCGGGCGGTTTGCGTTGGCTATCCGGATGACGAGCGGCCTGTCGCGAACGGCGACCACGCCTGCCGGTGCCGGGTTCGCGCGCGGCGTGTCGGCCGTCTGGTATTGGGCAGGCGCGAAGCTGATGTTGCCCGCGCTCGGGATCGTGGCGCGGTATTCCTTGGGTGCGAAGCTGAATGTCATGGGGTTGTGTGACGCAAGTGCCCCGAACGTTCCGCGTCACAATGCGCGCTTGCCTGAAACCTCCACCACCCGATTGAACAAGCGCATGTCCGAACTGGGCCTGTGCTCGCGCCGCGAAGCCGATGAATGGATCGCGAACGGATGGGTGCGCGTGAACGGCTCGGTCGCGCAGATGGGCATGCAGGTCGCGCCCGATGCACAGATCGACGTCGACCCAAAAGCACGCGGACAACAACAGCAGCAAGTGACCATCCTGCTGCACAAGCCGATCGGCTATGTGAGCGGCCAGGCCGAGGATGGCTATCAACCTGCAGTCACGCTCGTCTCGCAACGCACGCACTGGAAAGGTGACGCGAGCCGCTTGCGTTTTTCACCTGCGCATTTCAAGGGCCTCGCTCCCGCCGGGCGGCTGGATATCGATTCCACCGGCCTGCTGGTGCTCACGCAGGACGGCCGCATCGCGCGGCAGTTGATCGGCGAGGACAGCGGCGTCGAAAAGGAATATCTCGTGCGCGTGAGCTGGGACAACGTCGCGACGAACGTGCAAGCCGTTTTTCCGGCCGCACAGCTTGCGCGCTTGCGGCACGGCCTCACCCTCGACGCCAAGCCGCTCAAGCCCGCGCAGGTGGATTGGCAAAACCCCGAGCAACTGCGCTTCGTGCTCACCGAAGGCAGGAAGCGGCAGATCCGCCGCATGTGCGAACTCGTGGGCCTGAAGGTCGTCGGGCTCAAGCGCATCCGCATCGGCCGCGTGGTGCTGGGCAACCTGCCGCTCGGCCAGTGGCGCTACCTCGGCCCGCACGAAAGCTTTTCTCCATGACACAGCGCTAATTCAGCGCTAAATATCCTTGCCTACACTGCGGGCATTCCATCGAATACGGGGAACGCTCATGTACAGCCATCGCTCGCAGCTTTTGGCCATCGCCCTGCTCGTGCTCTGCAGCATCGCCGCCGTCGTGCTGGCGGGCGTGGCAGCGATGGGCATGACCCTCACGCCATTCATTGCCGCCTTGGCACTGGCCTTGTCGGCCGTGCTTTTCACCGGTGTCGTGGTGCTTCACAAGGCGCTGCGCGAAGCCCGGTGGGACGCCGGCTACCGATTGCGTTGAAAATCACGGTATGCGTGTCCTCCTGGTCGAAGATGACGAAATGATCGGACAGAGCCTCAAGCAGGCTCTGGGCTCGAACGGCTGGTCGGTCGACTGGGTCAAGGACGGCCTGCTCGCGCAAAGCGCGCTGGCCGACGGCGACTATGCCTGCGTGCTGCTCGACCTGGGCCTGCCCAAACGCGACGGCGTCGAGGTGCTTCGCAAGGCGCGCGAGACCGGCGACCACACGCCTATCCTCGTGCTCACTGCCCGCGACGGGATCGACGATCGCATCACGGGCCTGGACATCGGCGCGGACGATTACCTCGTCAAGCCGTATGAACTGCGCGAGCTGCTGGCTCGCATGCGCGCCATCATTCGCCGCCGCGACGGCGCGGCGCATTCGCTGATCGGCTCGGCCGATCTGCAGCTGGACCTCACGACGCGCGAAGTGATCGTGGCCGGCGAACGCTCGCAACTCTCGGCACGCGAATTCGCGCTGCTGCATGCGCTGCTCGAGCGCCCGGGCGCGATCCTTTCGCGCGAGCAACTCGAAAATCGCATCTACGGCTGGGGCGAGGAAGTCTCCAGCAATGCGGTGGACGTGCTGATCCACGGCATGCGGCGCAAGCTCGGGCAGGACACCATTCGCAACGTGCGCGGGCTCGGCTGGCGCGTTTCGTCGCCATCGCCTACGCAGGCCGCACCATCATGAAGATCCACGACGCCACCCTCGGCCCCGCCCCCTTCGGCGGTCATCGCACTCATGTGCGCTGGCACTGGAACGTGTTCCCGATGGGGCGCCTGTGCTCGCTGCGTCGCGCGCTGCTGCTTTATCTTGTGCCGCTCTTTCTCATCGTGGGCCTCGCGTCCGCGTGTTTCTCGTACTACAGCCATGGCCGCATGGTGAACGAGTTCATGGACACGCAGATGGAGCAGCTCGGCCTGTCGCTCGCGAGCCGCGACGGCGACATCGTGGCACCGCCGCTCACTCAGGATCGCATCGTCAAGTGGGGCATGTATGTCGTGCAGGCCTGGGACAAGGACGGGAATCTTCTCAAGTCCTCGTGGCCGCAGCTTGCCGCGCCGCTGCAGGCGCACTCCGGCTTTGCCGATGTTCTCGCGGGCGGGCAGGAATGGCGCGTGTACACGAGCGAGCCCGGCATCTCGGGCGAACGGGTGCAGGTGATCCAGGGCGGCATGTTCCGCCGGCAGCTCGCAGTGGAGCAGGCCGTGGCCTCGATCGTGCCGGTGCTGATCCTGCTGCCGCTTGCGATCTTCATTTTGTGGAGCGTGGCGCGCGCGATGTCGGTCGCGATGCAGGACATCGGCCGCCAGGCCGAGTCACTGGACTTCAACACGCTCAAGGAGCTTCCGCTCGATCGCGTCCCGCACGAGCTGCGGCCGCTCGTCACCTCGTTCAACAGCCTGCTGCGGCGGCTGAGCGATACGTTCGAATCGAAGCGGCGTTTCGTGCAGGACGCCGCGCACGAGCTGCGCACGCCGCTCACTGCGCTGTCGCTGCAGCTTGAAAACCTGCGAACCGAATTGCCGCAAGGCCAATGCCGCGCGAGTTTCGGCCAGCTCGAAGGCGGCGTGCAGCGTGCCACGCGCCTCGTGGACCAGATGCTCAAGATGACGCGCCAGGAGGCCGTGAGCCCCGAGGCGCACCGCACGGTGGACCTGCACGCGCAAGTGCGCGAGAGCATCGGCGCCCTGATCGCGCTGGCCGACCAGCGCAACATCGATCTCGGCGTCACAGGCGATGGGGCGGTCTCCGCAGTCACGTTGCGCTGCCCGCCGAACGATTTGCGAAGCGTGCTCGACAACCTGATCGAAAACGCACTGCGCTACACGCCCGAAGGCGGTGTGGTCGATGTGCACATCACTGCTGAAGACGGCAAGCCTGCGATCGAAGTCGTCGACACGGGTCCGGGTATTCCGCCCGAGCTCATCTCGCGCGTGTTCGACCGCTTCTATCGCGTGCCGGGCAGCAATGTACGCGGCAGTGGCCTGGGCCTTGCCATCGCACAAGCCGCCGCGCAGCGCTGCGGCCTGCGCGTGATTCTGCGCAATCGCACCGATCGCAGCGGCCTCATCGCCCGCCTCCAGTTGATCTAACAGTCACCTAAGCAAACGCTAAGCGACATCTAAAACGCGGCTCCTAAAGTGTGTCCATCGACCAACGACACATTGAAAGGAATCGATATGAAGAAGTCGCTCATCACCCTCGCCGCCGTTCTCGCTGCTGGCGCCGCATTCGCCGGTGAAGCCGATCCCGCAGGCCAGTTCGCAACGCAAGTGCAAAGCCAGCGCACGCGCGCTGAAGTGCACGCCGAAGCCGTCGCTGCAATCGCTGCCGGCCAGCTGCGCCCGAGCAATCCGCACGCGAGCGCCCATGTGCAGCCGAAGCTGAATTCGACGACGACGCGTGCCGAAGTGGTTGGCGAGTTCCTCGCCAACCGCGACGAAGCACTCGCCATCACGGGCGAAGACAGCGGCTCGGCCTACTACGCGAAGGCAGGCAACACGGTTCCCGCGAACGAATACCTCGCGAAAGCGAAGTAACTCATCCGCTTCCCCCGAGACGAAAAGCCACCGCATGCGGTGGCTTTTTGCTTCTATAGTGACTCGATGAAGAAAGCACTGGCAGCGACCGTCGCGATCGTGATGGCGATAGCGGCGTACTGGGCCGCGGCGCCGTATGTGGTGATGCACCAGCTGCAGCGCGCGGCGCAGGCGCGCGACATCGAATCGCTCGATGCGCATGTGGACTTCCCTGCGCTGCGCGACAGTCTGCGCAGTCAGGTCTCCGCGACCCTGGCGAACAAGATCGGCGACCCGAAAGACAACCCGATTGCCGCACTCGGCTCCGCAATCGGGATGGCAGTGGCCAGTCCGCTGATCGAGATCGCCGTGCAGCCCGAATCGGTGGCTGCGTCGCTGCGCAGCGGCCATTGGGAACCCGCGGCTGCAACGGCGGCGAACCCGCCCGAGGGCGATGTGAAGTGGACCTATGAGCGTGAGGGCATGGGCGTCTTTGTCGCGCGATCGAAAGACGCGTTCGTTCTCGTGCGTCACGGGTTTGCTGACTGGAAGCTTTCGGAGATACGCCTTGCGCGCTAACTCACATCTAAGGAAACGCTAAGGGACACCTGAGACTCGCCTTCTACAGTGACAACACGGTCGATGCCGAATGAAGAAACAAGGCACCGAACGCGGAAAGAAACAAACAAACGTTCAAGTCACTGTGAAAGGTTCCATCATGAAGAAGTCTCTCCTCGCCATCGCTGCCGTTGTTGCCGCTGCCGGTGCTTTCGCCGGTGAAGCCGATCCCGCGGGCCAGTTCGCCCTGCAGATCGAAGGCCAGCGCACCCGCGCCGAAGTGAACGCCGAAGCAGTCGCCGCCGTGTCAGCCGGCGCAACCGCTCCGAGTTCGATCTCCGCGAGCTCGAAGGTGCAACCGCAGGTCAAGTCCGGCCTCGACGCACGCGTGGTTCGCGCGCAAGCCGCCGAAGCCGTCCGCCTCGGCCAGATCTCGTACGGCGAAGGCCGCATCTAAGAGCGGCACCCTCCGCAAGCAGCAAAAGCGCCCAATGGGCGCTTTTGTTTTTTTAGAACGTGATGGTGAGTGGCTCGTCCAACGTCGGCGCGATGCAGACGCGCTCGCTGCCGAGCAGTGCGATCTCGGTAACGTGAAACGTCATCGAACCGGATGCGAGCGAGGACAAGGTGAGCGTCTGGCCGTCGACCGGCGCGCGTGCGGGCGAAGCACATGATTCCAACGCGAAGGCACTGAAGGGCAGCAGTTCGATGCTCATGCAGCTAATGTAACAAGCTGTTGAGTCGCTGTCGGCCCCCGACCGTTGAAAATCGGTGGTCTCGCCAATAAGTCACAGGCGGAGGTTACCCATGACGCACAAACAAAAGCTCTCATTCCAGGCCGAGGTTGCGCAGCTGCTGCACCTCGTCACCCACTCCCTCTATTCCCACCCGGAGATCTTCCTTCGCGAGCTGGTCTCCAACGCGTCCGACGCGTGCGACAAGCTGCGCTTCGAGGCATTGGCCGACAACGGCCTGTACGAGGACCACCCGAATCTCGAGGTGCGCGTCTCGTTCGACAAGGACGCAAAGACGATCACGATCGCGGACAACGGCATCGGGCTTTCGGAGCAGGAAGCCATCGACAACCTGGGCACCATCGCCAAGAGCGGCACGCGTGAATTCATGCAGCGCCTGTCCGGCGACCAGAAGCAGGATTCGCAACTCATCGGCCAGTTCGGTGTCGGGTTCTATTCGGCCTTCATCGTTGCCGAGTCGGTCACCGTCGAATCCCGCCGCGCCGGGCTCAGGCCCGAGCATGGCGTGCGCTGGACCAGCAGCGGCACCGGCGAATTCGATGTCGAGACGATCTCGCGCCCCGAGCGCGGCACGAGCGTCACGCTGCACCTTCGCGACGATGCGACCGAATTTCTTTCGACGTGGCGCCTCAAGGACATCATCGGCAAATACTCCGATCACATCTCCTTGCCCATCCTGATGCGCAAGGACGATTCCGACGAATGGGAACGCGTGAACCAGGCGAGCGCGCTGTGGGCGCGGCCGAAGAAGGACATCACCGACGAGCAGTACCGCGAGTTCTACAAGCAGGTCTCGCACGACTGGGAGCCGCCGCTCGCGTGGTCGCACAACCGCGTCGAAGGCGCGACGGAATACACGCAGCTGCTGTACATCCCGTCGAAAGCGCCCTTCGATCTTTGGAATCGCGACAAGGCTGCGGGCCTGAAACTCTACGTGCGCCGCGTCTTCATCATGGATGACGCGCAGGCGCTCTTGCCCGCGTACCTGCGCTTCGTGCGCGGCGTGGTCGATTCGGCCGACCTGCCGCTGAACGTCAGTCGCGAGCTGCTGCAGGAAAGCCGCGATGTGAAGGCGATCCGCGAAGGCTCGACCAAACGCGTGCTGTCGATGCTGGAGGATCTGGCGAAGGACGAGGACAAATCGAAGTTCGAGAAGTTCCATTCCGAATTCGGCGCCGTGCTGAAGGAGGGCATCGGCGAGGATGCCGCGAACAAGGACCGCATCGCCAGGCTGCTTCGCTTCGCGTCGACGCAGTCGGACACAGCGAACGTCACTTTCGCCGACTACAAGGCTCGCATGAAGGAGGGGCAGGAGGCGATCTACTACATCACGGCCGACACGCTCCCGGCCGCGAAGAACAGCCCGCAACTCGAGATCTTCCGCAAGAAGGGCATCGAGGTGCTCTTCATGACCGATCGCGTCGACGAGTGGGCGCTGAACTGGCTGACGGAATTCGAAGGCACGCCGCTGCAATCGGTGGCGAAGGGCCAGGTCGACCTTGGCAAGCTGCAGGACGAAGCCGAGAAGAAAGCGGCCGAGGAAGCGGCGCAGTCGTTCAAGCCGGTGCTGGAAAAACTCAAGGCGGCGCTCAAGGACAAGGCGGCCGACGTTCGCGCGACCTCGCGCCTGGTCGATTCGCCGGCTTGCCTTGTGGTCACGGACGACGGCATGAGCATGCAGCTCGCGCGCATGCTCAAGCAGGCCGGCCAGCAGGCGCCGGAAGTAAAGCCGGTGCTCGAAGTGAACACCGGCCATGCGCTCGTCAAACGGCTGGGGCAGGACGAAGCGCACTTCGACGACCTCGCGCACATCCTGTTCGACCAGGCGCTGCTGGCCGAAGGCGGGCTGCCGGACGATCCCGCGGCGTACGTGAAGCGGGTAACCGCGCTGCTGGTGACGCCCTCGGCTTGATATAGCTCAACGCAGCCGGGCGGGCCGGGGGATAAGGTGCGCAGTAAATGCACCTTCCACTCCCGAGACCCGCCATGAAGATACTCCGCGCACTGCTTCTTGCGGCCCTTGCCGCGCCGCTCGTCGCCTTTGCCGCACCTGCGGAAAGGGTGACCGGCGATTTCGGCCCGCCCCAGGGCAAGCCGATCAAGGCCGTCCTCACCAGCCCGCCTTTTGTGCCGCCGGCCGTGAACCGCAATTACCCCGCAAAGGTGATCGTCGAACTTGAAGTCGTCGAAAAGGAGATGCAGATCTCCGAAGGCGTGAAGTACACGTTCTGGACTTTCGGCGGCACGGTGCCGGGCAGCTTCATCCGCGTGCGCCAGGGCGACACGGTGGAGTTTCACCTGAAGAACCACCCGGGCAACAAGATGCCGCACAACATCGACCTGCACGGCGTGA
This sequence comes from Ramlibacter sp., assembly GCA_035492155.1. Classification (GTDB taxonomy): domain Bacteria; phylum Pseudomonadota; class Gammaproteobacteria; order Burkholderiales; family Burkholderiaceae_C; genus Ramlibacter. The sequence continues at coordinate 7,970 of DATJJL010000305.1, forward strand.
CCGGGCCCGGCGGCGGAGCGGCGTCGAGCTTCACCGCGCCCGGCCATGAATCGCAGTTCACGTTCAAGGCGCTCAACGAAGGCATCTACGTCTACCACTGCGCGACGGCGCCGGTGGGCATGCACGTAGCCAACGGCATGTACGGCCTCATCCTCGTCGAGCCGCCGCAGGGCCTGCCGAAGGTGGACCACGAGTACTACGTGATGCAGGGCGATTTCTACACGGCGGGCAAGTACCGCGAAAAGGGCCTGCAGGCATTCGATATGGAGAAGGCCATCGACGAGCGCCCGACGTACGTGCTGTTCAACGGCGCGGAAGGCGCGCTCACCGGCGACAAGGCCCTGACCGCGAAAGTCGGCGAGACGGTGCGCATCTTCGTCGGCAACGGCGGACCGAACCTCGTGTCCAGCTTCCACGTCATCGGCGCGATCTTCGACCAGGTGCGCTGGGAAGGCGGATCGAACGTGCAGACCAACGTGCAGACCACGCTGATTCCTTCCGGCGGCGCCGCGATCGTGAAGTTCACCGCAAAGGTGCCTGGCAGCTACGTGCTGGTCGACCACTCGATCTTCCGCGCGTTCAACAAGGGCGCGATCGCGATCCTGAAGGTGAACGGCCCCGAGAACCATGCGATCTATTCGGGCAAGGAAGTCGACTCGGTGTACCTCGGCGACCGCGCGGGCCCGAACCTCGCGGCCGTCGAAAAGGCCACGCAGTCGGCCAGTACCGGCGCGCTCACGCTCGACGAGCAGGTGAAGGCCGGCGGCCAGCTCTTCGCGGGCACATGCTCCGTGTGCCACCAGGCGAACGGCGCGGGCCTGGCCGGCGTGTTCCCGCCGCTGGCGAAATCCGATTTCCTGGCTGCCGACGTCAAGCGCGCCATCAATATCGTGCTGCGAGGCTTGACCGGCAAGGTTGCCGTGAACGGCCAGGAATACAACTCGGTGATGCCGCCGATGACGCAGTTGAACGACGATGAAGTCGCCAACATCCTCACCTATGTGCTGAACAGCTGGGGCAACCCCGGTGGTCATATCACGAAGGACGAAGTGAAGGCGCATCGCGCCGCCGCGCCGGCGACGACGGCCACTGCAGAACACTGAGAATGCGGATGAAACGCCTGGCTGCCCTTTCGATCGCCTTCGCGTGCGCGCTCGCTGGCGCAAGCACGGCGCAGGCGGCCGACTATGTGCGCTTGCCCGGCGGCAAGTTCGACAGCGTCCTGCCGCAAGGCTCGTCGCCCAGTGCAAGCACCACCGTCGACGTTGCGCCGTTCATGTTGCGCCGCACGCCGGTCACGGTCGC
>DATJJL010000306.1:0-3803 GCA_035492155.1 Ramlibacter sp.
CGGCGCAGCGTGGCGATGAAGGTCTCCCGGCGGCCGTCGGCCGTGCCTTGGCGAAGTTGGCGGTACGTGTCGATCAGCGCTTCGATCACGCCGGGCACTTCCTGCGCGGCGAACGACGGGCCGACGATCTTGCCGGGCTGCGCGGGGCCGGAAAGATCCGAGCCGTCCGCACCGCCGAGCGTGATCTGGTACCACTCCTTGCCGTCCTTGTCGACGCCGAGGATGCCGATGTGGCCGGAGTGATGGTGGCCGCACGAGTTGATGCAGCCCGAGAAGTTGATGTCGATCTCGCCGATATCCCATTCCTCGTCGAGATCCTGGAAGCGCTGCGTGATCGCTTCGGCAATGGGCAGCGAGCGCGCATTGGCGAGCGAGCAGAAATCGCCACCCGGGCAGGCGATCATGTCCGTGATGAGGCCGATGTTCGGGCGAGCAAGACCAAGCTTGCGCGCAGCGGCCCACAGCTCGGGCAGGTCGTCCTGGTGCACCCAGGGCAGCAGCAAGTTTTGTTCGTGCGTGACGCGCGCTTCGCCGGCGGAAAAGCGCTCGGCGAGATCGGCCGACGCGTCGAGCTGGTCGGCCGTCGCGTCGCCGGGCGCTTGACCCAGCCGCTTGAACGACAGCACCACGGCGCGCAGCTCGGGGTTGCGATGCGGCAGCACGTTGCGCTGCAGCCAGCGGTCGTAATGCGGATCGGCCTCGGCGTCGGCGCGGATGATTTCGTGCACGCGCTGCGCGGATGCGTCGCGCGGCTTGCGCTCGAGCACGGGCGGCTGGAACTGCGCGGCCACGCGGTCGTATTCGGCCTGCGCGATGGTGTGCGGTGCGCCATCGATCTCGACGATCTGGCGGAACTCTTCTTCCACCATGTCGATGTAGCGCTGCCCCTCGCTCTTCACGAGGATCTTGATGCGCGCCTTCCAGATGTTGTCGCGGCGGCCGTACTGGTTGTACACACGCACGCAAGCTTCGATGTAGTTGAGGATCTGGTCCCAGCGCACGAACTGGCTCACCACCGTGCTGACGATCGGCGTGCGGCCCATGCCGCCACCCACCATCACCTTGAAGCCGAGCTCTCCGGCGTCATTGCGAAGAAGCTGCAGGCCGATGTCGTACCAGCCGAGCGCCGCGCGGTCTTCCTTCGAGCCATTCAAGGCGATCTTGAACTTGCGCGGCAGGAAGCAAAACTCCGGATGCAGCGCGGCCCACTGGCGAATGATTTCCGCAAAGGGGCGCGGATCGGCGATTTCGTCGGCCGCGATGCCCGCAAGCTCTTCAGCCGTGATGTTGCGAATCGCATTGCCGCTGGTCTGGATGCCATGCATGCCCACCGAGGCGAGCAGTTCCATCACGTCCGCGCTTTTGACCAGCGGAATCCAGTTGAACTGAACGTTGGTGCGCGTGGTGAAGTGGCCGTAGCCGTACTTCAGTTGCGTGCCGATCTGCTGGTTGGTGCCGGGAACGGGCACCGAGCCCAGCGCGGTCTGCTTGGCTTGCGCTTCATTCAGCAGGGCGGCATCGGGACGGTCGTACTCGCGTGCGATCTTCGCGAGGACGTGAAGCTGCTGGGTCGAAATCTCGCCGTAGGGCACCGAGATGCGGGCCATCGGCGCGTAGCGCTGGATGTACCAGCCGTTTTGCAGGCGCAGCGGGCGGAACTCGTCATCGCTCAGCTTGCCCGCAAGATTGCGTTCGAGCTGGTCGCGATACTGTGCGGCGCGGTTGCGGACGAATTGGTGGTCGAATTCTGTGTACTGGTACATGGCAGGCGGTCGTGGTTTCCCGCAGGGAACTGCGAATGTACGGACCGCCCTTATGGATCCAAACTATTTTTTTGTCCGCCCGATATGCGTATAAGCTTATGCGCCAATACTGGTGCGCCTTCCCGGGGTATCGAAGGCGCAAGGCGGATAAGATGATCGCGCCGGAGGGCACGAAAGAGAATGGCTCAGAGGGTCTTCGTGAACGTGGTGGGGTTCACCGATGTGGAGCGTCATGCGCTCAACTCGGTGTTCCGACTTTCCGTCGAGCAGGAATACAAGTACTTCCTGTGGGAGCCGTCTGCCCCTGAGCCGCCCAGGCTCGCGCTGATCGACGGGGAAAGCCGTGAAGCGGCCGGTGCGCTGCAATCGCTGCGCCCCAAAGACACGCCCCTGATCTGGGTGGGCCCATCGGCACCGGGCCGTGCGATTCGCTCTTTCCGGCGGCCCATTCCCTGGGCTTCGATCGTGCAGGCCTTCGACGACCTCGTGGGGCCGGCGAGCGAGGTCGTCGATTTCGACATCGACCTGGACAACGTCGACACACAGCCTCCGCAGGCGCAGGACACGCTCCCGCCCGAGATGCCGCCGCGCCGCCGCGCGCTCATCGTGAACGCCGATCGCGACGAGCGCCTCTACATTCGCGCCAAGCTCGCCCTGGCCGACCTGTGCGAAGCGGACGAAGCAGAAAGCGCTGCGCAAGCGCTTGAGCTCGCGCGGGGCAACGACTACGTGCTCGCCGTCGTCGACTTCGCATTGCCCGACGCCGACGCATGGACGCTCTACAAGGAGCTGGCGCAAAGCCCGCGGCCCGTGCCGAAGGTCATCATGACGAAGGCGCATCCTTCTCTGGGCGAGCGCGTGCGTGCATCGTTCGCGGGCGTGACAGGCTTCTTCGAGAAGCCGCCTCATCCCGGCAAGCTGCACCAAATGCTGCTGAAGGTCTAGCGGCGCTGCCTGGCTGCGTCGAGCGAAGCCGCAAGCCGGCGCTCGATGGGCAGAGGCTCGTCGTGCAGCCGGGCTGCGAGCACCTGCGCACACAGCATCGCGAACGTCAGCCCGCGTGAGCCCATCGCCGTGCTGATGGCCAGGCCCGGTTCGAGTTGCCCGACCAGCGGCCTTCGGTCCGACGAGGCGCATCGCACGCCGGCCCAGGCATGGACTTTGCCGCTTTCGAATAGCGGTGCGAGCCTTTGCGCGACATCGGGCAGCAGCACGCGCAATCGTTCGAGATTCGCAGCGTGGTCTTGCGCGCGATCTGCGCAATCGTTGTCGCCTCGCGCATAGGTTGACCCGGTGAGCCACGCCGCGCGGCCTTCCACGGGCACGCCGGGCACGAAATGCCCATTGCCGTTCACCGGCCGGTCGACGCCCGGTTCTCCTTCATGCGACCACGACACCTGTCCGCGCACGGGATGCAGATCGATACTGTCGCCCAGCAGCGTGGCACTGCCGTACGCAGCGGCGATGACGACGAGCGGTGCACGCGCGATCTGCGCCTCACCCACGGCGATCCATTGATCGCCTATTCGCTGCACACGGTTCACGCGAGCGTTCATGCGGCGCGCGATGCCGGGTGTTTCAAGCCACGCGCGCACCAATTCCGACGGGTTCACCCAGCCGGCGCAGTCGTGCAACCACGCGTTCCCTTCGACAGCGCGGGTCCAGGGCGCAAGCGCGTCGCCCAAAGGCGGCGGCCTGTGGTCGTCGAAGCGCATCTCGATCGCGCCGGTGCGCTGCCAGGCTTCGCCCTGTGCACACAGCATGTCGAGCTCCTGCATCGTGGTGCGGACGCCCGCGCGCGACAGGCGCGACAGCATGTTGTCGTCCGGCGATTGATGCGGCGCGAGCAGGCCTGCGGGCAAGCTCGATGCGCCCGATGCAGGCGCGCTTGCCGAATCGAGCACTTCGACGGCCCATCCGCGACGTGCGAGCGTTGCTGCGACAGCGGCGCCTGCGAGCCCCGCACCAATCACGATGCAATTCGACGGCTGCGTAGAGGGCGACCCGCCGAGTCCCTTCACGTCCCATGACGGGTCGTAG
>DATJJL010000307.1:0-2591 GCA_035492155.1 Ramlibacter sp.
GCCGAGCAGGAAATCGATATTGAGGCTGCGCTCGTGCGCCTCGTCGATGATGATGGTGTCGTAGGCCTTGAGCAGCGGATCGGTTTGCGTTTCCGCAAGCAGGATGCCGTCGGTCATCAGCTTGACCGATGTGTTGCGCGACAGCCTGTCCTGGAAGCGCACCTTGAAGCCGACGACTTCGCCCAGCGGCGTCTTCAGTTCTTCTGCGATGCGCTTCGCCACGCTCGATGCTGCAATGCGGCGCGGCTGCGTGTGTCCGATGAGCTTGCCCTTCGCTGCGCGGCCCATCGCGAGCGCGATCTTGGGCAGCTGCGTCGTCTTGCCCGAGCCCGTTTCGCCGCAGACGATCACCACTTGATGCGCGGCGATGGCGGCGGCGATTTCGTCGCGCTTTCCGCTGACGGGAAGCTGCTCGGGAAAGTCGATTCGGAAGTCAGGCAAGGCGGCTGTGCTCAAAGCCCTCCATTATCGCGGCGGCAAACGTTTGGCGAGAGCTTGTGCAGCATTGACCAGGATGTGCATTCGAATGGAGTTCAGGGCGGCGGGCCGATAAGTGGGATGCGTGAGAGTCACGCCTGTGATCCCCAAAGCGCGCGCGCTTTCCTGCGCGCCTTGCGCGTTGGGGATGCCCTTTCCTTCCTCGATGTTTCCGAGCACTTCCAGCAGATCGAGGTGTTCGCGCATCGACACCGGAAACAGGCGAAGCATGATGATCTGCATCGAGACGCGCAGGCTTTCGAGCTGTCGTTCGGCTTCCGGTGCCATAAGCCCCGCCCACGTCCATTCCATCCCCAATCGCCGCACCCAGAACTGGTTGCTCCAATGCGCGAACAGGCCGGCGACGCGGTAGTCCGTGAATTGCGCGTGACTGTCCAACTGAGTCGCCCATGCCACGCGTCGGCCGCTGTCCTGCAGGCTCAGGAAGTTATGGACGTCTTCCACCGCCTGCGATTCGAGCGCGCCCCAATCCGCCAGTGCCTCGTAGAAGTCCCTGAAATCCCTGATCCGCCAGGTCGCGGGGATCTCGTTCATGCAGGGCCAAAGGATGCTCGCGACGATCGCGATGGGGACGCATTCGAGGTCGGTGTGGAACACGGCGGCGGATTGAGTCAAGGGAAGCGGAACTGCCGCTGGCCGCGGCAACAGGCGCGCCCGATCGCAACGATGGAACGTCACGACGTTTTGTGCGGACGCGGGCGGGAGTTGGCTTGCAACCAGGCTGCGCTGCCTGCGGCGTGACGAATCGAATTTGCTGTGGTTGTGAGCCTGGCCCGGCATGTATCGCTCCAAAAGACGACTTCGTAACGCGGCCTAAGCGCCGGTTCCCTTAAACTGCCGCGAATGTCCGCCGTCTTCAATTTCACCTTCGTCCCGTGGTTCCGGTCCGTCGCGCCGTATATCCACATGCATCGCGGCAAGACCTTCGTCATCGGTGTCGCGGGCGAGGCCATCGCCGCGGGCAAGCTGCAGAACATCGCGCAGGATCTCGCGCTGATCCAGAGCATGGGCGTGAAGGTGGTGCTGGTGCACGGCTTTCGCCCGCAGGTGAACGAACAGCTCAAGGCCAAGGGCCACCCCGCGAAGTATTCGCATGGCATGCGCGTGACGGACGAAGTCGCCCTCGATTGCGCGCAGGAAGCCGCCGGGCAACTTCGCTTCGAGATCGAGGCGGCGTTCAGCATGGGCCTGCCCAACACGCCGATGGCCGGCTCCACGGTGCGCGTGATGTCGGGCAACTTCCTCACCGCGCGGCCGGTCGGCATCCTTGACGGCGTGGATTTCCAGCATTCGGGCCTCGTGCGCAAGGTCGACGTCGCAGGGATCATGCGCACCCTCGATCACGGCGCGATGGTGCTGATCTCGCCCTTCGGTTTTTCTCCGACTGGGGAAGCGTTCAACCTCACGATGGAAGAAGTCGCGACCAGCGTCGCCATCGCATTGCAGGCCGACAAGCTGATCTTCGTCACCGAGATTCCGGGCATCCGCATCCAGCCGCTGGAGCCGGAATCGGACGACAACCCGATCGACACCGAGCTGCCGCTGGCTGCTGCCGAACAACTGCTCGCTTCACTGCCGAATGCGCAGCAGCCCACCGACACGGCGTTCTATCTCCAGCATTGCGTGAAGGCGTGCAAGGCCGGCGTGGACCGCAGCCACATCGTGCCCTTCGCGGTGGACGGCGCGATCCTGCTGGAGGTGTACGTGCACGACGGCATCGGCACGATGGTGGTCGACGAAAAGCTCGAAAGCCTGCGCGAGGCGACAGCCGACGACGTGGGCGGCATCCTGCAGCTCATCGAGCCATTCGAAAAAGACGGCACGCTCGTCAAGCGCAGCCGCACGGAGATCGAGCGCGACATCGCCAACTACACGATCATCGAGCACGACGGCGTGATCTTCGCTTGCGCGGCGCTGTACCCTTATCCCGAAGCGAAGACGGGCGAGATGGCCGCGCTGACCGTGTCGCCGCAAAGCCAGGGGCAAGGCGACGGCGAGAAGGTTTTGAAGCGCGTGGAGCAGCGAGCGAAGGCAATGGGGCTGGACAGCATCTTCGTGCTCACCACGCGCACGATGCACTGGTTCCTCAAGCG
>DATJJL010000308.1:0-6532 GCA_035492155.1 Ramlibacter sp.
CGCGGGGCGCATCACCACGCTTTCAGAAGATCGCCTCTACCAGGACCCGGTGGTGTTCGCGGCCACGTCGCCCTACCAGCGCATCGTCGTCACGCACGGCACGCATGTCGGCTTTCGCCTCTTCCTCAATGGCAATCTGCAGTTCGCCGAACGCGACGAGTATCGCTATCACGAGGCGCTGGTGCATCCCGCCATGTCCGCGCATGGCGCCGTGCACAAGGTCGCGATCCTCGGCGGCGGTGACGGCATGGCCGCGCGCGAAGTGCTTCGCTACCCGGGCGTGGAGAGCATCACGCTCGTCGATCTCGACAGCAACATGACGCACCTGTTCTCGACGCACGAACAGCTCGTCCGTTTGAACGGCGGCTCACTGATCAACGCGCGCCTCAAAGTCATCAACACCGACGCTTTCCGCTGGCTCGAGAACACGAACGAGACGTTCGACGTCATCATCGTGGACTTTCCGGATCCGACGAATTTCTCCATCGGAAAGCTCTACACGACATCGTTCTACGCATTGATGGAAAAGCACCTCGCCGCCAGCGGCTACGCCGTTATCCAGACGACATCGCCGCTGGTGGCGCGCGAAAGTTTCTGGACGGTGGTTGCGACGCTCGAGGCCGTGGGCCTTTCAACAGCGCCTTATCACGCGAACGTGCCGAGCTTCGGCGAGTGGGGCTTCGTCATTGCAAGCCACCGTCCTTTCCACCTTCCGCAGACTTTGCCGAAAGGCCTGCGTTTCCTCACGCTCGATACCTTGCCTTTGCTCTTCAATTTTCCGCAGGACATGGCGCGCGTGCCCGCCGAACCCAATCGCCTGTCGAACCAGATGCTCGTGACGACGTACGAGCGCGAGTGGGGCAAGGTCCTGCCGTGATCGGCCGTCGCGCGCTTCTCGCAGGTGCCGGCCTGATGCTCTCGGCTTGCGGCAAGGAGCGCGTCGTCACCGGCGGATTCAACGGCGCGAGTGCGGGCCGCGGTCACCTCCTGCGCCAACCTTCAGGCGAGGCCACGCCCTCGGTCACACGCAAGGTCGACGTCCTCATCGCAGGCGGCGGCATCGCGGGCCTGTCGGCCGCGCGCGCGTTGCGCCTCGCGGGCATCGAAAACTATGTCGTGCTCGACCTCGAAGACCGCGTCGGCGGCAACAGCCGCGGCGCGAACGTCGGCGGTATTGCGTGCCCCATGGGGGCGCACTACCTTCCGGTGCCCGGCGACGACGCGTACGAAGTGCGCGACTTCCTCGAGGAGATCGGCATCGCCAAGCGCGTCGCGGGCCGCTGGACTTTCGAGGAGCGCTACCTGTGCCACAGCCCGCAGGAGCGCCTGTTCTTCAACGGCCAATGGCAAGAGGGCCTGCTGCCCGTGCAGGGCGTGCTGCCCGAGACGATCGCGCAGTACCGCCGCTTCGCGAAGCTCGTCGCGCTGGAGCAGCAGCGCGGGCCTTGGCGCCTGCCGCTGCGCGGCTCGGCGCCTGTCCTGCAGCGCCCGCTCGACACGCTCACCTTCTCGGCCTGGCTCGACCGCGAAGGCATCGAAGACCAGCGCCTTCGCTGGTACCTCGATTACTGCTGCAGGGACGATTACGGTGCCGGGCTCGGCTCGGTGTCGGCCTGGGCGGGCATCCACTACTTCGCGAGCCGCCATGGCTTCCAGGCGCCGGGCGAAAAGAGCGAGCCCGACCAGCTGCTCACCTGGCCCGAGGGCAACGCGTGGCTCGTGAAGCGCTTGGCCGACCCGATCGGCGATCGCGTGCAACCGGCTCGCGTCGTGATGCGCGTCGCCGCCCTGCGTCATTCGGTGAGCGTCGACGCATACAACGCCGTGACGAAACAGGTCGAGCGATGGGAAGCCGCGCAATGCGTCCTCGCGCTGCCGCTTTTCATCGCCGCACGCGTGCTCAACGCACCGCCTCGTGCGCTGTCGGAAGCGGCGCAGAAGATGCGTTACGCGCCTTGGGTCGTGGCCAACGTGCAGATCGACCGGCCCTTGCACGATCGTCCCGGCGCACCGCCTTCGTGGGACAACGTCCTGTACGGCGCCAGGAGCCTCGGTTATGTCGATGCGGGCCACCAGAATCTCGACCCGCTGCCGGAGCCGACGGTGCTCACCTGGTATCGATCGCTCGGCGACGTGCCCAACGGCCGCGCGCAACTTCTCTCGCGCACCTGGGAGTCATGGCGCGACGAAGTGCTGGGAGAACTCTCCGACCCACACCCCGACCTGCGGATCAAGGCGGTGAGCATCGAGGTCGAGCGCTTCGGCCATGCGATGGCGATTCCCGTTCCCGGCATGCGCACCAGCAGCGCGCTGCTGGCATTGCAGCGCGCGCCCTCGGGCATGTGGCGGCGGCTGCACTTCGCGCATAGCGACCTGTCGGGCTATTCGGTGTTCGAAGAGGCCTTCACGCACGGGCTGCGTGCGGGAAGGCAAGTCGCCCAGGCGCTGGGCCGCAAGACAGCCAGCTGATCACTCGCGCATCAGCGCTTCGATCTCGTCGCCATTCACCGGCACGCCGCGCGTGATGAGCTCGCAGCCGTCCCTCGTGACGATCGCGTCGTCTTCGATGCGGATACCGATGTTGTGGAATTTCTCCGGCACGCCTTCGCCCGGGCGCACGTAGATGCCCGGCTCGAGCGTGAGCACCATGCCCGGCTGCAGCAGGCGCGCAGGGCGGTTCTTGATGATCTCGCCCGAAAGCGGGTCCTTGCGCTCGTCGATCTTGCCGGCTTCCGACGGCTCGACGTAGTTGCCGCAATCGTGCACGTCCATGCCCAGCCAGTGGCCCGTGCGGTGCATGTAGAACTGGAAGTACGAGCGCTTCTCGATCACGTCGGACAGCGTTCCGACCTTGTTCTTGTCCAGCAGGCCGACATCGAGCATGCCTTGCGCGAGGACCTTGACGCTGGCCTCGTGCGGATCGGTGAAGCGTGAGCCCGGCTTCGTCACATCGACTGCCGCCTGTTGCGATGCGAGCACCAGGTCGTAGAGCTCGCGCTGCGGCCCGCTGAATTTGCCGTTGGCCGGAAAGGTGCGCGTGATGTCGCTCGCATAGCTGTCGAGCTCGCAACCGGCGTCGATCAGCACCAGGTCGCCGGCCCGCACCTTCGCGGCATCGGCGCGGTAGTGAAGCACGCAGGCATTCGCACCGGCGGCGACGATGGACCCATACGCCGGGTATTGCGAGCCGCCCAGCCGGAACTCGTGCAGCAGCTCCGCATCGAGGTGGTATTCGCGCAGGTCCTTGCCTTCGCGCAGCCACTTTGCCGACATCTTCATCGCGCGCACATGGGCACGGGCGCTGATCTGCGATGCGCGGCGCATCACGTCGAGTTCGTGCGCGTCCTTCACAAGGCGCATCTCGTCGAGGATCGTGCACAGGTCCCGCTGCTGTTCGGGGCACAGCGCGCCGTAGCGCACGCGCGCACGCACCTGCTGCAACCATCCGGCGACGCGTGCTTCGAGACCTTGGTGGATGCCGAAGGGGAACCACACGGCGCCCTTGTTCTCCAGCAGCTTGGGCATTTGCGCATCGAGCTCGTTCACCGACTGCGCGGCGTCGACACCCAGCACGCCGGGTGCGGCTTCGGGGCCGAGGCGATAGCCGTCCCAGATTTCGCGCTCGAGATCTTTCGGCGCGCAGAACAGCAGGGACTTGCCGTCACCCGTGATCACGAGACACGCGTTCGGCTCGGTGAACCCGGTGAGGTAGTAGAAGTAGCTGTCGTGGCGGAACTGGAAGTCGCTGTCGCGATTGCGCTGGCGCTCCGGCGCTGTGGGCACGATCGCGATGTCGTCCTTGCCGAGCTGCTTGGCGACGCGAGCGCGGCGCTCGGCGTAGAGGGTGTAAGGGACGTCGGTTTTCATGGGCGTTGGTCCTTCGTTGTGCGATGGAGTGCCCGATGCGTCACTTCGCCGATGCGGCGGCGTTGAGCGCCTCGAGCTGCTGGGGGGTTCCGATGTTGTGCCATTGTCCTTCATAAGGCTGGACCGTGATGCGTCGCGACTGCATGCCTTCGAAGAGGAGCGGCGCCAGTTGCGCATGCTGTCCAGGCTCGATGCGCGCGCACAAGTTCTTGCTCAATAGCGCGAAGTTCGCGTACGTCCAGCGCGTGCCGTCTGGCCCGGGGCCGTCGAGGCCGAAGCCCTCGGGCGACATGCCGAAATCGCCTTTGGGATGGAAAGGCGGATTCGGCACGAGCCACAAATGCGCGTCCATGCCCGACGCTTCGAATCGGCCCAGCGCCTCGTTGTCGAAAATGAATTGCGGCGCATGGATGTCGGCCGAGGCGATCCAGAACCGCTCGGCCAGCAGGTGATGCGCTTTCGCGATGCCGCCCGCCGTTTCCAGCGCGCCGCCGTGGTCGCGACCTTCAAGCGAGTAGTGGATCTTCATGCCCCAGCGCGAGCCGTCGCCGAGCGCATCGACGATCTGCTCTTCCATCCACGCGGTGTTGATCACCACGTCTTCGTGGCCGGCGCGCGCGAGTGCTTCCAGGTGCCACGCGATCAGGGGCTTGCCGCGCACTTGCAGCAGCGGCTTCGGTGTGCGGTCCGTCAGCGGCCGCATGCGTTCGCCGCGGCCGGCGGCAAGGATCATCGCTTTCGCGAGGGCCATCGTCTCGTTTCTTCCTTGGTCGTCTTGTTCACGCGTCGTCGCTGCCGCGGTCGAGCGATCGTTGCTCGGTCCACTCGGGCGCGAAGCGCTGGATGAGGGCATACATCAGGCCGCGCGCCTTGGCCGAGTGATCGGCGCCGAAGTTGCAAACGTAAACGTCGACGGTGACGGCGCGCTGTTCGGGCCAAGTGTGCAGGCACACGTGCGATTCCGCGAGCAACACGGCGGCCGTCACGCCGCCGGGGCCCTGGCCCGTCGAGGGAAATGTGTGGAACAGGTGGTTCACCGCGTCGAGCCCAACGGCCTTCACCGCCTGCAGGCACCAGTCGCCCATCTGCTGCGCGTCGGTGAGCCACGCGCTGTCGCAACGGCACTGGTACAGGTCGGCAGTGAGGTGCAACCCTTGCATGGAGCCTCACTGTAGTCCAAGCCGGATGCTCATCCGGGTGCCAAGTAAAATCTGGGGTTTCCCCCGATACCTCACCCGGAGCAGCCGTCGATGGCGAATGAAACCTTGATGGCGAACGCGATCCGCGCGCTCGCCATGGATGCCGTGCAACAAGCCAATTCCGGGCATCCGGGCGCGCCCATGGGCATGGCGGACATCGCCGTCGCCCTCTGGGGACGCCACCTGAAGCACAACCCCACCAACCCGCACTGGCCCGACCGCGACCGCTTCGTGCTTTCGAACGGCCACGGCTCGATGCTGGTCTATTCGCTGCTGCATCTCACGGGCTACGACTTGCCGATAAGCGAGCTGAAGAACTTCCGCCAGTTGCACAGCAAGACACCGGGCCACCCCGAAGTCGGCATCACGCCCGGCGTCGAGACGACGACCGGCCCGCTCGGCCAGGGCGTCACCAATGCCGTGGGCATGGCGCTCGCGGAAAAGCTGCTGGCCACCGAGTTCAACCGCGACGGCCACGCGATCGTCGACCACAACACCTACGTGTTCATGGGCGATGGCTGCCTGATGGAAGGCATCAGCCATGAGGCGTGTGCACTTGCCGCCGCGTGGAAGCTGAACAAGCTCATCGCCATCTACGACGACAACGGCATCTCGATCGACGGGCAGGTCGCGCCGTGGTTCGTCGACGACACGCCGGCGCGCTTCCGCGCCTACGGCTGGAATGTGATCGGCCCGGTGGATGGCCACGATGTCCATGCGGTGAGCCGCGCCATCGCCGATGCCAAGTTAAGCGCCACGAAGCCATCGCTCATCGTGTGCAAGACGCAAATCGGCAAGGGCAGCCCGAACCGCGTGAACACGGCCAAGGCGCACGGCGAGGCGCTGGGCATCGAGGAAGTGAAGCTCACGCGCGAAGCGATCGGCTGGCCGCACGAGCCTTTCGTCGTGCCGACCGAGGTGTACACGCATTGGGACGCGAAGGCGCAAGGCAGGAAGGTCGAGAGCGAGTGGAGCGAGCGATTCGCCGCCTACGCAAAGGCGCACCCCGATCTCGCCGCCGAATTCACCCGCCGCATGAAGGGCGAGCTGCCCGCGAACTTCGCGCAGCTCGCGAACGAGACGGCCAGCGCAGCGCATGCAAAGGCCGAGACAGTCGCGTCGCGCAAGGCATCGCAGCTCGCACTCGAAGCGTTCACGGCGCAATTGCCCGAGATGCTCGGCGGATCGGCCGACCTCACGGGATCGAACCTCACGAACACCAAGAGCACGGCGCCGCTTCGCATCGACCTTGCCGGCGAGGTGAAGAAGACCGAAGACGGCAAGATCGGCCGCCACATCAACTACGGCGTGCGCGAATTCGGCATGGCCGCGGTCATGAACGGCGTCGCGCTGCACGGCGGCTACATCCCTTACGGCGGCACGTTCCTCACGTTCAGCGACTACAGCCGCAACGCGATCCGCATGGCCGCGCTGATGAAGCGGCGTGTGATCCACGTATTCACGCA
>DATJJL010000309.1:0-11194 GCA_035492155.1 Ramlibacter sp.
TCGAGAGCCGGCCGATGTCGAGGAGGTCGTCCACCAGCCGCGTGACATGGGTGAGCTGCCGGTCGATGACGTCTCGCGCGTTGCGCAAGGAAGGGGTCGGCAACTCTTCGAGCTGCATGACCGTGACCGAATTGCGGATGGGGGCGAGCGGGTTGCGCAGCTCGTGCGCGAGCATCGCCAGGAATTCGTTCATGCGCCGGCTTGACCGCTCGAGCTCTTCCAGGCGCCGCCGCTCGGTCATGTCGCGCGTGACCTTGGCAAAGCCCAGCAGCTTGCCGTCGGCGCCACGCACGGCGGTGACGATCGCGTTGGTCCAGAACACGGTGCCGTCCTTGCGAACACGCCAACCTTCGTTTTCGACGCGGCCGAACTGGCGTGCGGCCTGCAGCTCGGCCTCAGGCTTGCCTTCGGCGCGGTCCTGCGGCGTGTAGAAGATGGATAGAGGCTTGCCGATGATCTCGTGCGCCTCATAGCCGTTGATCGCGCGCGCGCCGGTGTTCCAGCTCGTGACAGTGCCGTTCTCGTCGAGCATGAAGACCGCGTAGTCGCGCACGTTCTCCACGAGCAGGCGCAGGCGTTCTTCGCTCGCGCGCAGCTGCTGCTCCCATTCGCGGCGTTCGGTGAGGTCGCGTGTGACCTTGGCAAACCCGGTGAGCACGCCCGCGGCGTCGTACATCGGGCGGATGATGACGTTCGCCCAGAAACGCGAGCCGTCCTTGCGAACGCGCCAGCCTTCGTCCTCGAGGCGGCCCTCACTGGACGCGCGGCGCAACTCTTCTTGCGGCCAACCGCGCGCGACCGCGTCGGGCGGATAGAAGACCGAGAAGTGGCGGCCCACGACGTCTTCGGCGCGGTAGCCCAGGATGTTCTGTGCGCCCGCATTCCACGAGACGACGTTGCCTTCCGTGTCGAGGCTGAAGATGCCGTAGTCCATGACGGCTTCGACAAGAAGCTGGAAACGACTTTCGAGCGAATCGGGAATCGGCACAACGCAAATTATGTTCGCCGGCAACCTCATGCTCGGCGATGCCGAGCTGATTGCGCCCTTGTCCTACAGCCGGGCTCAGCCGACGCCGCAGGAAATGCCCCGCATGCGTGTCGGACGAAGCAAGACCCGGCAGTGAAATAGTCCTAACGCGATAAGAGCAAATGCACTACTACGGCCGGATCACGAAAGGTGCAGAGTATTATCATGTTATTCAACTGTTGCTGAGCAACGAAATGGACGAAAAAGCACGTTTGACGATCCTGATCGATCCCGTCAAGAAGAAGGCCTTCGAGGATCTTTGCTCCTCGCAAGATATGACGTCTTCCCAGATGGTGCGCCAGCTGATCCGCCAATACCTCGAGAAACATGGCGTGGACTGGGCGCCCGCGGACAAGAAACAAGCCAGGGCGAAACCGTGAAATAACGCGATCAGCGTGCACGGAGGGCCGGCGGGCTCGTTATAATCAAATTAACATCGAGCCCCTGCCCATGGAGAACAAGACAGCCCGTCTGACGGTTCTGATCGACCCGGCGCGAAAGGAAGCTTTCGAGAAGCTTTGCCGTTCGCAGGATATGACGCCCTCGCAGGTAATGCGCCGGCTCATCCGTGACTACCTGACCGAGCACGGGATTAAATACACCCCGTCGCTCGTAAAGAAGGCACGCAAGTAACTACCACTTCGGCGGTATGCGCTCGCCCGGCAACGTGTCGTAAGGGTGAGCGTAACCGTCGATCGCACGTACCCGGTCCAGCCACGCCGCAATGTTCGGATGAGTTGCGCCGAAGTCATAACCGTGCTCTTCCTTGGGGAACAGCAAATACGCGCAAATCGATATGTCCGCGATGGTCGGCGCGTCGCCGACGACGTATTGGGTCGAGGCAAGGTGCTTCTCGACGATCGCCAGGTTGCCGTCGATGCGCGACTTCAGGAACTTCGTGATCTCCGCCGTGGGCGGCTCGGGCGCGAAAGCCTTCATGAATCGCCACGTGGCGAAGTAGCTCGTGAACTTGTGGTTGTCGAAGAATAACCAGCGCAGCACTTCGTACTGTTCATCGTCGCCCTGGCCTGCGAACATCGCGTGCTTCTTCGCGAGATACGTGAGGATGGCTCCGGACTGCGTGAGCAACTTGCCGTCCACGTCGAGCACGGGCGCTTCGCCCATCTCGTTGGTCTTGTCGCGCCACGATGCCTCTCGCGTCGCGCCGTGCATGTAGTCGACGAAGACAGGTTCCCAGGGCTGCTTCATCGCGTTCAGCGCGAAGGCAACCTTGAACGAATTGCCGGATTGGCAGAAGCCGTGAAGCTTGTACATGAATGGTTGCTCCTCTTCCTATTTCTGGCGAAGCACATAACGCACAAAACCGTCCGCCTTCGTGAACTTGTCATAGACGCGCCGGGCCTGTGCGTTGTCGTCTCGCGTGACCCAGTAGATGCGGGCCCAGCCTTCGGCGCGCATCGCGTTGCGAAGCCACTCGATCAGCGCGCTGGCGATGCCGTGCCCCCGCGCCGCAGGGCTCACGTACAAGTCCTCCAGGTAGCAGACCGGCTGCGTCTCCCACGTGTTCTCGTGCACCACGCAGTTCGCAAAGCCATACACCTGCCCGTCGACCTCGGCCACGATGGACATCACCGCCGAATCCGGGTCGAGGACGCGGTTCCAGGTACGGTTGGTGACTTCGTCGGAGACGTTCGCTTCGTAGAAATCGAGGTAGCCGCGCCACAACTGCCGCCACACGGGCTCGTCGGAGGGCAGGGCGGAGCGGATGACGGGAGCGTCCATGCGGTCGATTGTGCCGCGCCTTTCAGAGTTGCGCCGCGAGCAGCACCGCCGCGTGCACGGCCTCGCGCTGAGCGCCGTCGGCAATCTGGTGGCGGCAGCTCGTGCCGTCGGCCACGACGATCGCGCCGGGGTATTTGCGCACGGCGGGCAAGAGATTTGCCTCGGCCATCTGCATGGAAATGTCGTAGTGCGATGCTTCGTAGCCGAAGCTGCCGGCCATGCCGCAGCAGCTCGTCTCGATCACTTCAGGCTCGACGCCCGGAATCAGCTTGAGCACACGCACGATCGGGCTCACGACGGCGAATGCTTTCTGATGGCAGTGGCCATGGAGCATGACGCGCTTGTCCAGCGGCTTGAGCTTCGCGCTGAATTCGTCGAGCGCGCCCGAATCCGCTTCGCGCGCGAGGAACTCTTCGAAGAGGAAGGCGTTGTCCGCCACCGCGCGGGCTGCAGGCCCGAGCCCCATCGCGAGCATCTCGTCGCGAAGCGTGAGCAGGCACGAGGGCTCGAGCCCCACCACGGGGATCTTGTGTTCGGCAAAAGGCGCCAGCGATTCCATCACCTCGCGCGCCTTGGCCCTGGCTTCTTCGACCATGCCACTCGCAAGATAAGTGCGTCCGCAGCACAGGTGCTTGCCGTCGCCGCCTGCGAACTTCGTCGCGACGTGCGCGGTGTACCCGGCGGCCTGCAGGACCTTGACCGCGCAGCGCGCATTGAGCGATTCGAAAAAACCGTTGAAGGTATCGACGAACAGCACCACGGGCCTGGTCGCGCGGAAGATCTCGATGCGCGATACCGTCGACGGAATGTCGTTGAAGAAATGATCGCGCTTCCAGGCAGGCAGGCTGCGCCGCGCAGACAAGCCCAGCACCTTCTCGCCGAGCTTTGCGAGCAGCGGGCTGCTGTTGCGCAGGTTCAATAACCCGGCGAAGCGGCTGGCCGTCCTTGCGTAATCGGGCAGCCGCGCAATGAGCTTGTCCTTCAGCGTGTGCCCGTGCCTGGCCTTGTACTGGTGAAGGAACTCCACCTTCATGCGCGCCATGTCCACGCCCGTCGGGCATTCGCGCTTGCAGCCCTTGCAGCTGACGCACAGGTCCATCGCCTCGCGCACTTCCTCGCTCGCGATGCCTTGGGCACCGAGCTGTCCCGACAACGCGAGGCGCAACGTGTTCGCTCGTCCGCGGGTCAGGTGCTGCTCGTCGCGCGTGACGCGATAGCTCGGGCACATCGTGCCGGCGTCGAACTTGCGGCAGTGCCCGTTGTTGTTGCACATCTCCACGGCCTTTGCGTAGCCGTGCGCCGGATCGCCGCCCGTGCCCGCTTGCGTGATTCGCTCGGTGGCCGGATCGTTCTGCACGTCCCACGCGCTCCAGTCGAGCGCGGGCTTGAGCGGCACCACGCGATACGACGGCGCAAATCGCATGAGCCTTGTCTCGTCCATCTTCGGCGGATCGATGATGCGGTTCGGTGCGAAGAGATTGCCCGGATCGAAAAGCTGCTTGATGCTGCGGAACGCCTGGTCGATCTTCGGGCCGAACTGCCACTGGATCCATTCGCCGCGGCACAGGCCGTCGCCGTGCTCGCCGCTGTAGGCGCCTTTGTATTTGCGCACGAGCGCCGATGCTTCCTCGGCAATCGCGCGCATCTTCGCGGCGCCGTCCTTGCGCATGTCCAGGATGGGCCGCACATGCAGCGTGCCGACCGATGCATGCGCATACCAGGTGCCGCGCGTGCCATGGCGGCGGAACACCTGCGTGAGTTCGTCCGTGTATTCGGCCAGGTGCTCGAGCGGCACCGCGCAATCCTCGATGAAGCTCACGGGCTTGCCGTCGCCCTTCAAGCTCATCATGATGTTCAGGCCCGCCTTGCGCACTTCCCACAACGCCTTCTGCGGCGCGTCGTCTTCCATGCGCACGACGCTGCTCGGCATGCCCAGGTCGCCCATCAGCTGCACGAGATCGGCGAGCTTGCGCACGAGTTGCGCCTTGTCGCCGCCGGAAAATTCCACGAGCAGCACGGCATCGGGCCTGCCAATCACGGCGCTGCGGATCACCGGTGCGAAAGCCGGGTTGGCGAGGGACAGCTCGATCATCGTGCGGTCCACGAGCTCCACCGCCGTCAACGTTCCGTCGCCGAGCTTGACGATGTGCTGCGCCAAATCCATCGCCTTGTAGAAGCTCGGAAAATTCACGACGCCCAGCACCTTCGCCTTCGGAAGTTCCGTGAGTTGCAGCTTCAATGATTTGGTGAGCGCGAGCGTGCCTTCGCTGCCAACGAGAAGGTGCGCGAGGTTCACGGAGCCGTCGCTGGTGTAGGGCCGCTCGTTCTGGTTGCGGAAGATGTCCAGGTTGTAGCCCGCCACGCGGCGCAGCATCTTGGGCCAGTTGGCGTCGATGTCCGGCGCGAGGGTTTGCGCGAGCGCCTTCACCTGGTCGCCGACTTCGCGTGCGAAGCCGGTTGAATCGTCATAGCGATCGAAGCGGTGCGCCTTGCCATCGGCCGTCCATGCCTCCATGCCGATGACGTTGTGAACCATGTTGCCGTAAGCGATGCTTCGGCTGCCGCACGAGTTGTTGCCGGCCATCCCACCCAAGGTGGCTTGCGCGCTGGTCGACACATCCACCGGGTACCACAGGCCCACTTTCTTGAGCGCCGCATTGAGGTGATCGAGCACCATGCCCGGCTGCACGTCGGCCGTGCGGGCTGCGGCGTCGAAATGCTCGATGTGCCGCAGGTGCTTCGAATGATCGATGACCAGCCCCGCGCCGACGGTCTGCCCGCATTGGCTCGTGCCTGCGCCGCGCGCGACGATGGGCACCTTGAGGTCGCGGCAGATGTCGATCGCGAGTTTCACGTCATCGTGCGAGGCCGGAACGAAAACACCGATCGGCATCACCTGGTAGATCGACGCGTCGGTGGCGTAGCGCCCACGATCCGCGGTAGAAAAGAGCACCTCGCCCTTCGTTTCGCTTGCGAGGCGTTTCGCCAATCGGCCGGCGACTTCGTTCGCGCCCTTTGCCACCTTGTCGTAAGCGGCGGCAGGCGCGAGCTGGGAGACGTCGCGAAGCGGGGCGTTCATCTCGACTTCCGGGTGCTGTGCGATTCCTTGCGCAGCTGCGCGAGCACGGCGTCGCGTTTGTTGTTCAGGTGCGCGAGCAGCACGTCGCGCATGGCGGCGCCATCGCGCGAGGAGAGTGCATCGACCATGCGTTCGTGCTCCTTCACCGCGCGCTTCCACTTGGCGCCGTCCTGGTTCGAGCGGAAGCGCAGGGCCTGCAGCCGCGCGTTCACCTGCGCATACGTCGCGGTGAGCACGGGGTTCTTCGCGGCCGCATTGATCGCGCTGTGGATCTTTGCGTTGACCTGGTAGTACGAAGAGAGGTCGCCGCGCGTGTACGAAGCGAGCATCTCGAAATGCATCGCCTTGATTTCGGCAAGCTCGCGATCGGTGATGCGCTGCGCGGCGAGATCGCCCGACAGCGCTTCCAGCGCAGCCATCAGCTCGAACGTGTGAAGCACGTCCTCTTCGTCCAGCGACACAGCGATCGCGCCACGGTTGGGCAGCAGCTCGACAAGGCCTTCGGCTGCAAGCATCTTGATCGCTTCGCGCAGCGGCGTGCGCGAAACCTCCAGGGTTTGCGCGAGCTCGCGCTCGTTGAGCTTGGCGCCCGGCGCGATGCGGCCTTCCACGAGCATCTGGCGAAGGCGGTTTGCCACCTGCTCATGCAGCGAGGCGCGCGGAATGGAAATCACGTCGGCGGTCATTGCGCTATTTTGTATGCAAAATGCGAAGGTGCCTAGGGTTCATAAGGGAATCGACTGGATTGACAGGCAATTTTTGCATGCAAACAATGGTGCCGCACTTTTACTGCGCCACCATGGTCACGCTCGATTACCACCCCACCGGCCGCCATTTCCTCGCCATTCCCGGCCCGTCGCCGGTGCCCGATCGCATCCTGCGGGCGATGAGCATGCCGACCATCGATCACCGCGGCCCTGAATTTGCGGAGCTCGGCCTGCGCGTTCTGCGCGGCATGCAGAAGATCTTCCAGACGACGCAGCCTGTCGTGATCTATCCGGCGTCGGGCACCGGCGCATGGGAAGCCGCGCTCGCGAACACGACGAGCCCCGGCGACCATGTGCTGATGTTCGAGACGGGCCACTTCGCATCGCTGTGGAACAAGCTCGCGACGAAGCTGCAGCTGAAGACGGAGTTCATCGGGCTGCCCGGCCTCGAGGGCTGGCGGCGTGGCATCCAGGCGGGCCTGATCGAAGAGCGACTCAAGCGCGACGCGGCTCACGAGATCAAGGCCGTGTGCGTCGTGCACAACGAGACATCCACCGGTGTGACGAGCGACATCCTCGCCGTGCGTCGCGCGATCGACGCGGCCAAGCATCCGGCGCTCCTCATCGTGGACACGATCTCGGGCCTGGGCTGCGCCGACTACCGTCACGACGAATGGGGCGTGGACGTGTCCATCGCCGGCTCGCAAAAAGGCCTGATGCTGCCGCCCGGCATCAGCTTCAACGCGATGTCGCCCAAGGCGCTCGACGCCGCCAAAACGTCGAAGATGCCGCGCTCTTTCTGGGGCTGGGACGAGATGATCGAGATCAACAAGGGCGGCTACTTCCCGTACACGCCCAACACGAACCTGCTCTACGGCCTGGCCGAAGCGTGCGACATGATGCTCGATCCGAATCACGGTGGCCTCGCCGCCGTGTTCGCGCGCCACCAGCGCTGGGGCGAGGGCGTGCGCAGCGCCGTGCGTGCATGGGGCCTTGAGATCCAGTGCGCTGACCCGGCCGTGTATTCGCCGGTGCTCACCGGCGTCGTGATGCCCGAAGGCATCGACGCGGACGCCGTGCGGCGGCTGATCTGGCAACGCTTCGACCTGTCGCTGGGCATGGGCCTGGGCAAAGTGAAGGGCCGCATGTTTCGCATCGGCCACCTCGGGGATAGCAACGACCTCACGCTGCTTGCCGCACTGTCGGGATGCGAGATGGGGCTGAAGCTGTCGGGCGTGAAGCTCGCGGGCTCGGGGGTTGCGGCGGCCATGGACTGGTTTGCCGCGCATCCTGCACCGACGCAGCTGCAACGCGCGGCGTAGACGAAGAACCACCAAAGGAGACAAGCATGAAGAAGCTGATCATGTTCGCGGCGGCGCTGGCTTTCGGCGCGTCCGCGTGGGCCCAGGTCATCGAGCTCAAGCTCGGTCACGTCGGCGAGCCCGGCTCGCTGTTCCAGAAGAGCGCCGACGAATACGCCAAGCGCGTGAACGCCAAGCTCGCGGGCAAGGTGAAGATCATCACCTATGGATCGAGCCAGCTCGGCGGCGACAAGGAGATGCTGCAAAAGCTCAAGCTCGGTACGCTCGATTTCGCCGTTCCCTCCACGGTCATGAGCTCCGAAGTGGACCTCTTCGGCCTCTTCGAGCTGCCCTACATGGTCAAGGACCGCAAGCACATGGGCCGCATCGAAAAGGAAGTGTTCTGGCCAAGCCTCGCGCCCGCTGCCGAGAAGAAGGGCCTGAAGATTCTCGCGGTGTGGGAGAACGGCTATCGCCACATCACCAACAACAAACGTCCGATCAAGACACCGGCCGACCTTCAAGGCATCAAGCTGCGCGTGCCCGAGGGCAAGTGGCGCGTGAAGATGTTCCAGGAATACGGCGCGAACCCCAGCCCGATGAAATTCTCCGAGCTGTTCACCGCTTTGCAGACGGGCGTGATGGACGGCGAGGAGAACCCGCTCACGCAAATCTACTCGGCCAAGCTGCAGGAAGTGCAGAAGTACCTGTCGCTCTCCGGTCACGTGTACACGCCGGCCTACCTTGTCGCAGGCTCCCGCAAGTACGCGCAATTGCCCGCCGACATTCGCAAGGTGCTGGAAGACACCGCGAAGGAAACGCAGGCCTTCGTGTACGAGACGGCGCAGAAAGATGAGGATGACCTGCTCGCCAAGCTGAAGCAGGCCGGCATGCAGGTCAACGACGTCGACAAGGAGGCGTTCATCGCCGCCAGCAAGAAGATCTACGACGACTTCGGCAGGGAAGTGCCGGCCGCCAAGCCCCTCATCGACAAGGCCGTGGCCCTCGGGAAGCAATAAATGAGCCCTTTGCGAAAGCGTTACGCGCAGCTGCTCGAATGGGTGGTGATGGCGCTGATGGTGGTGCTCTTCGTCGAGGTGACGCTCGGGATCGTGTTCCGCGCCGTCGGCAGCTCGCTCGTGTGGTACGACGAGGTTGCGTCGATGCTGCTCGCATGGCTCACGTTCTACGGCTCGGCGCTCGCGTCGGCGAAGCGCGCTCACATCGGCTGTCCCGAGGTGGTCGAGCAGATGCCCCAGGGCGTGCGGCACGCGCTGGCCTTGATTGCGCAGTTGCTTGTGATCGCGTTCTTCGCATTGCTCGGCTGGGTGGGCTTTTCCATCATGCCGACGCTGGTGGACGACGCGCTCGTCAGCCTGCCGTGGTTCCCGATGAACCTCGTCATGTCGGCGCTGCCGGTGTCCTCGGTGCTGATCCTCCTCGCCGAATGCATGGCGCTCGTCGAGCTCGTGCGCTACGGCAGCGCGGGGCCGCAGCTGTCGGGCGGCATTTCGCTGGCCGACGGCACGCACTGAGGGGCACGACATGGGCATCATGCTTTTCCTTTTTGCCGCCGTGCTCGCGCTGGTGGTGATCAACGTGCCGATCGCGGTCTCGCTGGGCATCGTCGCGGTGATCGCGATGGTCGCGAGCCACGGCCTGGACACGCTGCCGAACGTCGCTGTCGTCGTCTACAACGGCGCGACCAATTTCCCGCTGCTTGCGATCCCGCTGTTCATCCTCGCCGGCGCGATCATGAATGCCTCGGGCATCTCGCGCAGGCTCATCGCCTTCGCGTCGTCGCTGTTCGGGTGGGTGAGGGGTGGCCTGTCGCACGTGGCAATCGGCGCATCGCTCTTCTTCGCGGAGATCTCCGGCTCCGCGGTGGCCGACGTTGCCGCGCTCGGCTCGATCCTGATTCCGGGCATGCAGATGAAGGGCTATCCGGGTCCGTTCGCGGCCGCTTCGATGTCGTCGGCCGCGACGCTGGCCGTGATCATTCCGCCGTCGATCCCGATGATTTTGTACGCGGTGATGGCGGAGACCTCCGTCGTGCAGCTGTTCGTCGCCGGGATCGTGCCCGGCCTGATCGGCGCGGCCGGGCTCATGGGCACTGCGACCTTTCTCGCGCGTCGCTACAACCTGCCGCGCGAAGCGGCCTTCTCGCTGGAGCGCGTGCGCAAGACGGGCCGCGACGCGCTGTGGGCCTTCGCATTGCCCATCATCATCCTCGGCGGAATTTTCGGAGGTGTCGTCACCGCGACGGAAGGTGCGGCGCTGGCGGTTGTCGCGTCGCTGTTCATCGGGCTCGTCGTCTATCGCGAGCTGGACTTGAAGCACCTGCGGCAGGCCATCATGGAAGGCGGCGTGCAGACGGCCGTGGTCATGCTGCTGGTGGCAACGAGCGCGCTGCTGGGCACGTACCTGAGCGAGGTGCAGGCGCCGCAGGCGCTCGCGCAGGCCGTGTCGGACGTGACGCACAACAAGTGGCTGGTGCTCGCGCTGCTCAACATCCTTTTTCTCTTCCTCGGGATGTTCCTGCACTCGGCGGCTGCGATCATTCTCGTCGTGCCCATCGTGATGCCCTTGGTGCGCAGCGTGGGCATCGACCCGGTGCACTTCGGCTTGATCGTGACGATCAACCTCGGCATCGGCCAGCAGACACCGCCGGTGGCCAGCGTGCTGATGGTGGCGAGCTCGATCGCCAAGGCGTCCGTGTGGGACGTGACGCGCGTGAACATCTGGTACATAGGCGTCCTCCTCGCGGTGCTGCTGCTCGTGACCTATGTGCCGGTGACCGGCATGGGCCTTGTGAATCTCTTCTACCGTTGAAGTCATGACGAAAGAGAATCGACCGTTGCCGCTCGCAGGCGTGCGAGTGCTGGACATCAGCCAGGTGATGGCGGGGCCGTATGCATGCATGCTGCTCGGCGATCTCGGCGCGGATGTCGTCAAGATCGAGCCACCGGGCCATGGCGACCAGACGCGCGGCTCGATGGGGTTCAAGATGAAGGGGCCCGACTCGATGGGGTTCCTCAACATGAACCGCAACAAGCGCAGCGTCACGCTCAACCTCAAGAGCGAAGCAGGGCGCGGCGTGTTGTTGCAACTCGCGAAGGACGCCGACATCCTGATCGAGAACTACCGGCCCGGCGCGATGAAGCGCCTCGGGCTCGGCTACGAGGTGTTGAAGGAAATCAACCCGCGCCTTGTGTACACGAGCATCTCGGGCTTCGGGCAGAACGGCCCGTGGGCCGACCGACCCGGTTTCGACTTGATGGCGCAAGCGATGTCGGGCGTGATGAGCGTGACGGGCTATCCCGATTCGCCGCCGGTC